>CALFYU010000077.1 GCA_937952455.1 uncultured Planctomycetaceae bacterium | reverse complement strand
TGGCGAATCTGCTGGCGGCGGAACAAGCGCGCGGCGCGGTCGGCAGCGGCATCCGTTCATCTTGCGTGGCCCCAACGATCAGGCACTCTTCCACGTCAACCGCAGCGCGGAGGCGATCCACCGGCCAGGCATCCGCCATCGGCTTGTCGACGGAGATCTGCGCCAGTTGGCCGAAGGCTGTCGGCGTGTCGGCATTGACCGGCAGCTTCTCGCCGGCAACCTCCAACGTTCCCTTGTTATCGACGGCGGCAGCGGTCGGCGTCAGTAAGTCCACCGGGCCGATGATCCGGTCGTCGGCCAAGGGCAATACCCAGCCGAGCTTTTCCTCTGTTCGCCGGATGCCCAGCGTGCGTTCCTGCCAAACGAACGTTGCCCGCAACGGCTGCGGCACCGACATCCCCGCCGGCAACAGCGCGGAACCGACCGGGATGTGCGGCTGCCACGCTAGCCACTGCGATTCTGCCTCGGCGTGATACTCAAAGCGATGCCCGGTGCTCACCCGTTTGCCGGGGGCATCGGGCGTCGCCATCGCGACGGCACCGAGCGCGACGCTGGAGAGTGAATCGGCCTTAAAGTCGAGTCCCGTCACACCGAGATGAAAGTTCACGCCGCTCTGGTTCCAAAATACGGTCTTTTCGTGGACCAATTCGCGAAATGCCGGTTGGATATAGGCACGCGCTTCAACAGTCGTGGCGTCGCTGGACAATCCGGCCGTCATCACGTGTCCGATGCGGATGCCGCGATACATCACCGGCACGCCGCGCCGCAGCCCGCCGCGGTGTGAGCTATAGAGAATGATCTCCAGTCCGCCCGGCTCGCGTTCGCTCGACGGCGGCGCAGAATCGAGTCCGTCGAATGTGTCCAGCGGCTCAGTCTCTTCTGGTCCGGGCAGCACGGCGATGTACCGCCCGCCCACCACGGTTTGCAAGCCGCGGGCACCGGTGAGGTGAATATCTGGCCGCGGCACCCAAAACTGGAAGCCGACGCGGGCCAGCTGGCGGGCATGCGCCAGCAAGCGCACAGCGACGTTGACGCCGGTCTGATCATCGTTGAGTTCGACGGACGTCACTTCGCCAACGGCAATGCCGCGGTATTTGACAGCATCGCCCACGGACAAACCATAACCCTCGCGAAAACGAATCGTGATGTCGACCACCTCGGTGTCCAACATCATCAGCGGCGATTCCGCACCGACAAAGTTGACTTGTTTTTTGGCGTCGGGCGGACCGGGCAGCACTCCGATGAACTTGGCGCCGATCACCGTTTCCAATCCGCTCACGCGAGCCAAGCTGATACGCGGCCGCTCGATCCAAAAGCGGCTTCCCTCGCGGGCCAAACCGATCGCGCGCGGTTCCAAGGCCACGCTGACATTCACGCCCTTGAGGTCATCATCGAGTTCGACGCGGGTGACCTCACCGACGGCGATCCCGCGATGCCGCAGCAGATCGCCCGGCTTGATGCCATGTCCCTGCTGAAAATGGATCGAAATTTCCGGTCCCCGCGCCCGCAGAGCCGACACGGTGAGGTACACCGCGAATATCAAACAGGCGGCTGTCAGCCACCAGAATTGTCCGGCCGCGGCGCGGCTCCACCAAGAAACGGCCGAACTGCGGACCTCGGCAACGGGGAATTCCCGCGGAGGACCGGGCGGCGGATTGGTCTTCGACGGACGCTCACTCATCGTTCCCCTCCCTCTCCCAGATCGCGTGCGGGTCGAATGACATCGAGGCCAGCATGCTCATTCCCACGCAGGCCGCGAATGCGAACACAGCCGGGCCGAAATGAAACTCGACAAGGCTCCCCAGCTTGACCAGCATCACGAGAAACGCCAACAGCAGCACATCCATCATGCTCCATTTGCCCACGGCTTCCATCACGCGGTATGTCGTCGATTTGTGTTTACGGTGCAAAAGTTCCAGCAGGCTGAGTTCCAACAGCAGCACGATTTTTGCCAGCGGAAAGATGATGGAAAACACCAACACAATCCCGCCGACGAAGTAGTTTCGGTGCGCAAACAGTTCGATGATCCCGCCGATCAGGCTCGACTCGTGGTGATGGCCGAGTTTTTCGATCTCCAAAATCGGCAACAACACCGCCGGCCAGAACAGGACGAAGGCTCCCAGCGCCGCCGCCGCTGTCCGCTGCGCCGACCGGTGTGCAGCGCCGGCACGGCAGATCGTAGCACGGCAGCGCGTACAGGCGGCGACCTGCCCGGCCGCCATTTCCGGGACCTGGTGAATCAAACCACAACAATGGCAGGCCCGTTGGGAGATCATGGCGGCACGCGAAATGAAGAGATGAAAACGAAATCGGCGGCACTGTCCGCATCCGCCTCGGGGGAATCCCCACAATCGACAACGCACGAGCGGGGGGTATCGGTTCAAATATCTCAAAACCGACGGGTCTGCAACTCAAAACTCGCCTCGCATTGCCGGGGGATTTTATGTAGGCTTCCGCCTCCCCCGAAATAGGGGGCGAGCAGTAAGTAATTCGGCGGTCATTCAAGCAAGGATGCTCACGTGATTTCCGCTTTTGATACTCAGCGGCGAGTTGTCGTCACCGGTCTGGGGGTCGTCAGTCCGCTCGGCAATTCCGCGGACGAATTCTGGCAAGCGCTCATCGAAGGACGCAGCGGCGTCACGGCTGAGGAATCTTCGTCGGGCGAAGCGACCTGCGTCGGTGCCGCCAGAAAATTCGAGGGCAAGATCGACGACTTCGGTCCGCTGGAGAAGGACCTCAAAAAAACGATCCGCAAAGCGCTGAAGTTGATGAACCGCGAAACCCAAATGGGGGTCGCCGCGGCACAACAGGCGCTGCATGACAGTCAGCTGCTGTCGGTCGGCTACGAGCCGGAGCGGGTCGGTGTTTGCTTTGGTGCGGGCAACGTGTCGATGATGCCGCAAGATTTCGAAGCGGGCGTCCGCGCCTGCTCCGATGCCGAACACGGATTCGACTTCCATCGGTGGGGAACCGAAGGGTTGGAACAGGTCGCCCCGCTGTGGCTGCTCAAGTGTTTGCCGAACATGCCGGCCTGTTACATGGCGATCTACAATGATCTGCGCGGCCCGAACAACTCGATCACGCAGCGTGAAGCGGCGGCGAATCTGTCGGTCGCCGAAGCCTGTTACGCGATTCAAGAAGGCTCCGCCGACGCCATGGTCACCGGCGCCACGGGGACGACCATCTTGCCATTCAATCGACTGCATGCCCAACTCGAAGGGCAGGTTGCCGCGCCGGTGCAAAACCCCGAAACCATTTGCCGGCCCTTTGACCGGCATCGCCAAGGGGCCGTGATCGCCGAAGGGGCGGCAGCATTGGTGCTCGAAGAATACGAAGCGGCCCTCGATCGCGGCGCGACAATCTACGGCGAGATTCTCGGTGTCGGATCTTCGTGCGTCGTCAGTCCCGGGCGCGTAGTCGGACGCCGGCAGGCGCTGGCCAACGCCATCGGTGCTGCGCTGCGAAAAGCGCACCTGTCCGCCGATGACATCGGTCACATTCACGCACACGGCCTGAGCACGCATCGTTCGGATATCGAAGAGGCCGCCGCCATTCGCCAGGTATTTGGCGATCGAACGTCAAAGTTGCCGCTCGTCGCCGCCAAGAGCAACACCGGCAACGCCGGGGCGGGCAGCGGGGCCTTGGAATTGGTGGCCAGTCTGTTGGCGCTACGGCACGGCCGGTTGTTCCCGGTGCTCAACTATGAGGAGCCGGATCCGCAATGCCCTGTGGCACCGGTCCGTTCGGAGGACTGTGCCCCCGGCGACAGTTTCGTCAACTTGAGCATCGTCGCCCAGGGCCAAGCAAGCTGTCTGGCTGTGGGAAAGTGTGCCTAGTTCGCTGTCAGGGGATAATTTTCGTGAACGGCTGTTCCTGTAAACGGCTTGGAAGTCCAACTTTGTTCGGCCCTCACCCCAACCTTCTTCCAGAGGGAGAGGGAGTTTTTTCAGCAACTCTCATTTCCGGCACCCCGACTTGGAACGATTAGCGACTGCGGCGGATGCAAGAAACGGAAGTACCGACATGAAACGACGCGTTGTAATCACCGGAATCGGTTGCGTGACCCCCTTGGGGGCGACGACCGATGAACTGTGGAACGGGCTGACCGCCGGCCGATCGGGCATCGGGCCGTTGTCGTTGTTCGATGCAGAAAATTTTCCGGTGCGGATCGCCGCCGAAGTGCGTGATTGGGACCTGTGGGACGTCGGCGAAAACCCGCGGCAGTGGGCACATTGTCCGCGGCAAACCACGTTCGCCATCGGTGCCGGCCTGAAAGCCGGCCGCAGTGCGGGCCTGGAGTCGTCGCGAATCGATCCTGTGCGACTGGGCGTCTATTTGGGGTGCGGCGAGGCCTTCGCCGATTTTGATCGGTTCACACAATCGATCAGCCGCACTGAGACGGGCAGCGATGCGGAACGGGAATTCAACAGCACCGCCTTGCGGATTTTTGATCCCGATGCGGAATGCGAATTCGAACCGAATCTGCCGGCGAGTCATCTCGCGGCATTGTTTGACGCACAAGGCCCCAATTTCAATTGCATCGCTGCCTGCGTCTCCAGCACTCAGGCGCTGGGTGAAGCGGCGCGGTTGATTCGTCGCGACGACGCCGACGTGATGCTGGCCGGCGGGGCTCATAGCACGATTCACCCCTTCGGCGTGACCGGTTTTCAACGTCTCTCCGCACTCAGCACGCGCAACGACGACCCGGCGACCGCCGTCCGTCCTTTCGACCGCGAGCGGGACGGCTTTGTCATCGGCGAAGGGGCGGCCGTGTTTGTTTTGGAAGAACTGGAACACGCACAGCGCCGCGGAGCGGACATCTGGGGTGAAGTCTGCGGCTACGGATCTTCGCAAGATGCGTACCGCGTGACCGACACTCATCCTGATGGACGCGGTACCGCCACCGCCATCGAGCGGGCGCTGTTTGATGCGCAGCTGAACGTCGACGACATCAGCTATATCAACGCCCACGGGACCGGCACGGTGCTCAACGACAAGATTGAAACACTGGCCATCAAAAGGGCGTTCGGCCAGCAGGCGTACCAGGTGCCCATCTCCAGCACCAAGAGTATGTTAGGACACGCGACAACTGCTTGCGGCGCTATCGAGGCGGCTGTCTGTCTGCTCGCAATCAAACACGGCGTCGCTCCGCCCACGATCAATTACTCGACTCCGGACCCGGAATGCGACTTGGATTACATTCCCAATATTGCCCGCGAAATCGATTGCCGTCATGTACTAAGCAACAGTATCGGCTTCGGCGGCCAAAACGCGGCGCTCGTTTTGTCGCGGTTCGACGAAGCGTCAGCCGCCGCCGCCGTTCTTTGGGCCGCGTAAAATTGAAACGAACATGCCCTCGTACTCCTCACAAATAGGCCACATCCCGTCGATTGACACCGTCAGCGTGATCGGTGCCGGCGTCATGGGGCGCGGGATCGCCGTCGCCAATGCCCTTCGCGGCATCGTAGTGACGCTCTCGGACACGTCCGACGCAGCAATCGCCGCCGGTATCGCCGACGTTCAGCAGCACGCCCCCCCGGAGTTCATCCGCGGCACCCAGTCGCGCGAGGAATTGGCTGCAGCCGATTTGGTGATCGAAGCGGCCATCGAACGGTTAGCGGTGAAACAGCGGATCTTCAAGAAGTTGGAGCCGCTAGCGCGTACGGAGACGATCTTTGCTTCAAACACCTCCAGTCTCCCGATTAGGAAAATTGCCGCTAAACTCGTTCATCCAGAACGGTTCGTGGGACTGCATTTCTGCCATCCGGTCGCGGAACGGCCGCTGCTGGAGATCGTCCGCGGCGAAAAAACCTGCGACCGCACGATCGCCGCCGCAATAGCGTACGCCCGCCGGATCGGAAAACGTCCGATCGTGGTACAAGACGGACCGGGTTTCGTGGTCAATCGCCTGCTGACGCCGTACCTGAACGAGGCACTTCAGTTGCTGTTGGAAGGGGCGACGATTGAATCGGTCGAAGCTGCTGCCGTCGAATTCGGAATGCCGGTGGGCCCTTTGACGGCCGTCGACGCGATTGGTATTGATGTATCGCTCCGTGCCGGCACGACGATCTACGAAGCATTCCCGGAACGAATTCTGCCGTCCGCCTTGCTGTTGTCGCTGTTTGAACGGGGCGATTTCGGCCGCAAGAGCGGCCGAGGTTTCTTTGAATACAACGAGCAGGGAAACCCCGCCAAGGTCTCACACGCTGCGCTCACTTTGATCGATGAACATCGACAGCAATGCCGGCAATTTTCAGCAGGCGAACTGACGGCCCGCTTGATGCTGCCCATGCTCGTTGAGGCGGCGTGGTTGCTCGACGAGCGAATGGCTGATTCTCCCCAAGATATCGAGGAAGCGGTCGTGTACGGACTCGGCTTTCCGGCGGCACGAGGCGGCATTCTTCAATGGGCGGGAACGGTCGGGCTACCGGCAGTCCTGGACATGCTGGCGCCGCTCAGAGAACTCGGTTCGCGGTTTCATCCCCACCCACTGTTGCACGAGATGGTTAGCACGGGACGCCAGGTTGATTCCGCACGGCGTGCAGCCGCTTGAGCGATCGTCACTCAGTGGTCATCGAGACTGGTTGGATGCTGGATTTTCGCGCCGCGGTCGCATAGTCCTGCCACCGTTGTTCCAAGTCGGCGACGCCGTCGAACCCGTAGAATTGCCTCAGCGCGTGATCGTAGCCGTGCGCCATCGCTGTTTTGGAGAACGCGATCAATTGGGACGGCTTGTCCTGTTCGGCCAAGAATCGGACCAGCGACAGGCTTTGTCCATAAAAGGGGGCAACCTGCTCGGCCGACTGAAATTCCTGTAGCGTCAGCAAATGCCCCACGCGTAGCGCCGTTCCCGATGTGAGCGCCTCACGGCAGTCGCGATGGTGCAGGATCTGTTTTTCCGCCGAGTCGACCATCGTGGCAATCCCCTCGTCGATCCATCGCGGCGGCCGCTGCCCGGGAAACAGGTCGGCTAAAAAGACGTGAGCAATTTCATGCAGCAGCGCCGGCGTTTCGCCCCGATCGTTGACGAGCAGATCGACCCGCCGTTTGACGATCCGCTGCCGGTCGAACTGAATCAGACTGCTCCCTTTAGTCTGCCCGCCCTGTCCTCCCACGGCGCGCAGATAGGCGGCCCGAGTCCGGTGTAAAACGATCTCGCAGGGGGGCGACCAGGCGGTGAGCTTGCCGGTTGGCAGCCAATATTGTTGCAGCTGTTTTCGTAGACCAAGGCAGCATTTGAGGACCTGCTGCTGATCGGGTCCACCGCGATAAGTGCGTATCAAAAAGCTGCCAATTTCCGCACTCTCTGCAGCATCTTGCACCTGTCCAAAAACGTAAGTGTCCACAGCGACAAAAGCAACGATTGCAAAAAACGGCGTACGCCAACACATGTTCACTTCCGGTCGATATCGTAGGCCGCGCCTCCTTGGGAGCAGCCGTTGCGTTCCTGTTCGAGAGCCTGCGCTTCGGGCAGGCTCGATGGACGCCTAGTTCAAATCGCATACCGAAAGTCCTGGCAGCAATGTGTCCGGAAGGTCGTCGCCGTTGTAAGTAATTGCCAAGACACGGGATAGAAGAAACCGGCACGTGGTGGTTCTCGTGAGGTTGGCGTGCGGAGTTGCGCGGGCGGTTGGCAAACGTTGCCCGCTTGTCGCGCGTTGGGAGAGGAGGGCGGGGACAGATGACTTTATCGTTAGCCGACCAAATTGCCTCGCGAATCCCGTTTGAAACCAGCCGGGAAACGACCGCGCAAAAACATCCTCCCGCCCGAAAATCTTGGACGCGACGATAGAATTCACTTCGGTATAAGCGGTGCGTTCCACGCTCGATTTTTACTTGGCCCCTGTTGACTACGGAGGTGAAAAACATGACGAGGTTTCTGTTGAGTTTGCTGTTTGCAACGGCCGTTTCTGCGATGTGGTCAACGCAGGCCATGGCGCAGCGTGATGCCGGCGCCAAGGCGCGCGGTGAGTTTGGACGGGGGTTCTGGAATTCTCAAAGCCAGACGTCCACGACGCAGAACTTTAACTACTACACGCAGCCCGCGACCACGGCGGCAGCGAATACGCAGCAATACCGCAGCTTTTCGTACGAGCCGATGGCGTTTGAAAAGGGCGATTCGGTGGTCGTCAATCGCGACAACGTCAAGATGATGCTGGGCAGCAAGACGCTTGGCGCGGTGCCGAAAGACACGACGTTCAAGGTCATCCAAATCACCGACGGTTGGTTGGGTGCAGAGATCGAAATCGACGGCCAAAAGACCAAAGGCTGGGTCTGGAACCGGAACGTGCGGATGAATCAAGCCGCTGAAGCCGCTCCGGCCCCCGCTCCTCCGGCCGAAAGCAAAGGTTGATCGAACGACCTCTGTATTTTTTAACCTCCAAATTCACAGTTGTTGCTGAAATTGCTCGGGCGCGGTCCGCAGCGGGGGGGCAATCCCCGCACATTGACCGCATGAACGCTCGAAACCCGTCTCGGCCGGTTGTGAATCTCGTCTGCCGAAAATGCGCACGGCAGGTGCTGGATTCGTGACCGGCCGGCGTTCTTTGAGGGCAGGGCGTATTCGCTTTCCCCACGTTCCCCAGCTCGATCAGTTCAATACCATGACGGGGTGGCGAACAGGTCTTCGACCTTGCTGCGGAACTCGCTGAGCACCTTTCCGCCATGCAGTGTGTCGCCGCTGCTCAGCCGTTGGCGGTGTGCGTCGGATTGAAAGATGTGAATTTCGCGGAGATCGGTATCCGCCAGCCACACCTGACCCACACCCCAATTCAAATAGCTCGTCACACGCTCGTCGACGTGGCGCCGGCGGTCATTCGTGGACGCGATTTCCACGACGAGAGTTGGTATCGTCTCGGTGACGAGCTTGTCCGATTCGGCGAAGCGTTCGCCGCTTTGAAAGTAACTGACCGACGGACAGCGCACGGTATCGGGGTTGCGGGCGACGATCAGGCCCAATTCAAAGCAGGCGTAGCCGTCCTGGGCCTTTTGAGCATGCTCGGCCAGCACCTTAGACAAATTCAGCACCACGTTGCCGTGCAATTCATCCGGCGGTGACAGTGTGACGATCTCCCCAGCGCAAAGCTCGGTCCACCGCCCCCCCTCGGGCAGCTCGAATTTGCGGTCGGCAAATTCCTCGGCGGATAGCAACGTCGGTCCGCTCATGTCTTGTGCGTCCCTCCCGGCAATTCGATCAGCTCCATCGCCGCTGATTATAGAGCGAATCGCGCCAGAATTGCACCGGTCGTGCGGAATTCTGCCGTGGGCACGCGATTCACGCTGGCCGGCCCCTGGGGCGTCGCAAGGCTGTCTTCATGCACGGTAAGCGGTTACACTATCCCACCCGGCAACGGACACCAACGACGTTGCCGCGATGCGGCCGGTCCCCAGACTTTTCAACACGATTTGATTGATCATTTTACATGAATTGGCTGCTCCTGTGCCGCATGTTGGGCTTGCTGGCGATGTTGGTCGGCGGGTCGATGGTCTTCAGTCTGCCTTGGGCGTTTCCCGAATGTGGACAGACGGCGGAGTTTGAATCGCGCGGGTTTTGGGGCTTGGTTTCGGCTATCAGCCTCAGCCTGGCGGTGGGGGCCACGTTGTCCTACATCGGCCGCAAGGAACACAGTTCGATTCTCCGCAAAGAAGCGTTGGCCATTGTCGGGCTGGGGTGGATGCTGGCAGGTGTGCTGGGCGCCTTGCCGTTTCTGTTCGCCGGCACGATGCGCGACACGCAGACGCCCATGACCGTCGCCGATGCGGTTTTCGAATCGGTCTCGGGATTCACGACCACCGGCGCTTCGGTGCTGACCGAGTTGGAGGATCCCTCGCAGATCGCGCGGTGCATCCTGTTCTGGCGGTGCTTTACGCATTGGCTGGGCGGAATGGGGATCATTGTGCTGTTTGTGGCCATTCTGGGCCAGCTTGGCGCTGCTGGTAAGGCACTGATGCGCCGCGAGGTTCCCGGCCCGATCACCGAGTCGGTCCGGCCCCGCATTCGTGAGCAGGCGATCGTGATGTGGACGATCTATATGGTGATCAGCGGCATCCTGGCCGTTGCGCTTTGGTTGGAGGGGATGACCGTCTACGACGCCCTGTGCCACACCTTCGCCACGATGGCCACCGGCGGCTTCAGTACGCTCAACCGCAGCGTCGCCGGATTCGACAGCCCCCTCATTGAGTACACGATCATCGTGTTCATGATCGCAGCGGGAACGAACTTTTCCCTGTTCTATCTGGTTACGCTGCATCGCCGCAATCCGCTCGACCGCAACGGCTGGTGGGGACGATTTGGCCCACTATTTCGCGACGTTGAGTTCCGCGCCTACCTCACGATCCTGGCCGTCTCCACGGCGATTCTCACATTCGACCTGTTGTGGCTGGATCATTACGAAAGTTTTCTCGAAGCGTTTCGCTATGCGAGCTTTCAAGCAGTTAGCATCATGACCACCACCGGCTACGGCACCGCTGACTTTGACCGCTGGAGCGAATTTGCCAAGGGCCTGCTTTTGTTACTGATGTTTGTCGGAGGCTGCGCCGGTTCAACCGGCGGCGGGTTGAAGGTCATCCGTTTTGTCTTGTTCGCGAAGATTATGCGTTTGGAGATCGAGCAGGCGTTTCGTCCCAACGTGGTGCGTCCATTGCGAATCGCGGGGGTCACATTGGACAATTCGTTGCGGCATGACGTCCTGGTCTATTTCTGTCTGGTGCTCACGGTGTTCGTAGGCAGTTGGATGTTGCTGGCCGCCATCGAAACGGACGACCAGTGGTACGCTGCGTCGCTCACCAAGGCCGAATCATTGGATGAGCATCGACCGCATCGTGCGGAGAAGTTGCTGGACTGCGCCAGCGCCGTCGCCGCCACGCTGAACAACATTGGCCCCGGTCTGGGCGTCGTCGGACCCACGGAAAATTACGCCGCGTTTTCCGGAGCGGGAAAGATTTTACTGACCGTGTGCATGCTCCTGGGCAGATTGGAGTTGTTTGCGATTCTGGTGTTGTTCGTCCCCTCGTTTTGGAAGGCACATTGACGCGGCGGCCAAATTGCAAAAATTTGCTGAAAAACGGCGCCGATTCGGCTACAATCCTGCGATAGCGCCCAAACCCTGCTTTTGACGTATCTTTACTTGGTCGATCTCAAAGAATCGGGGCGACTGCGGGCATTTGATTCTTGGTATCGAAGTTTAAAGCTCTCTGTAAAACTTGAGGAGTCAACGATGTCGATGCTCAAATTCAGTGGTCTCGCGGCTGCATTGGTCCTGGCGGGATTGGCGTTGAGCCAAGGACCGACGGGAGTCGCCGCCGACAAACAAGCAGCGGCCACGGCCGACAAACCGAGCGCCGGATGGATCGGCGTGGTGTTGGAAGAAAAATCGGACGGCGGCGCGGTTGTCAAGAAAGTCTTCCCCGGCGGTCCCGCCGCCACGGCCGGCGTGCGGACGGGCGACAAGGTCGTGCGCGTCGGCAAGAAACAACTCGATTCCGACAAGGCCCTGATCGAAGCGATCGAAACCACCGCACCGGGAACAGCGGTCACCATTGGCGTGGTCCGCGACGGCGATGAGGTCGAATTGGTCGCCGTTGTCGGCAGCCTTCGCAAGTTTCACCAGAATTACATTGCGGAAATGTCGCGGCGCAATCTACACGATCCCAACTCCACAAAATTTGCCGGCATCAGCGAAAAGGACATGAACGCGGAAATGTTCCGGCGATTGATGGAACAAAACCAACGCCTGGAAGTCACGATGCATGCCGTGTTGAAGGAAGTCCAAGAGCTGCGCGAAGAAGTCCGCGCATTAAAGAAATAACCTTCACGCGATTTCGTTGAGCAAATTCCCACCCACAATCCGTGATCAATCTCCTACAGTAGATCGTGATATGCGACGTTTCATTACATTGATGCTGCTGGCGGCTTCGGTCGCCGCCTTGGCCACCGTCTCTTTTGCCCTGGACGTCATCGGCGTCCCCGGCGACGTGGAAACGGTCACCGGCAAGAAAAATATATTAGGACGCCGCGATCTGCAGGCGATCGTCAAACAACAGGACCAGGATTCCTACTGGATCGATCAACGGATGTGGTACGAGTACGGCTATCGACACCACGTCAACATGGATAGCATCGACTACC
>CALFYU010000076.1 GCA_937952455.1 uncultured Planctomycetaceae bacterium | reverse complement strand
CGCGTGGGTTTATTTTCCGCTGGAGCTGATGCGGCGCGTTTGCCGCAAACATGGGCTGGCCGATTCGCACTTTGACTGGCCCCCCTCGACGATCGCCGTGTTTCGCGGCAATCTCTTGTGGGCCACGTTATTCGGGCTGACGATCGTCTTCATCACTTCGCTGCTTTATTCGAGCGATCCCGAACATGGGCTGGATACCATGGAGCGGGTCTGTTTCGTGCTGGGCATGTTGGCACTTTCGCTGTTCCTCAACCGCGTGCTCCGGCCCGATTTGGGAATCTTTCGCGAGTATCTGGCCGCCAACCGCGGCGGCTGGTTCGATCGCCTCACGCCCATCTGGTATCGCGGTTGCGTCCTGATTCCGCTGGCGGTCGCCGGCATGACGATCGCCGGCTATTATTACACCGCGCAGCATTTGTCGTGGCGGATTTATGCCTCGTTTGTGCTGATTGTGGTCGTACAGTTGATCCGAGCATTTTTGCAACGGTTGCTCTTGGTCCATCGGCGGGCAATCAGCATCCAGCAGGCCAAGGAACGCCGCGCCAACGAGGCCGCCCTGCGCGAACACGCAAACGAACCGACGCCGCAAGGCCCCAGTCAGATTGTGCCCTTGGAGGTTTCGGAACTGGATGTCGCCGCCAATACGGAACAGAGCCGGCGCCTGATCCGCACGGGACTGACGGCGGTCACGCTGGTCGGCATGTGGTTGGTGTGGGTCGACGTCTTACCGGCCCTGCGGTTTCTAAACCAATGGCCGGTCTGGACGACGACCGTCACGGAAGTGGCCCCCACGGGACCCGCCGGCGTGCTTCCCTCGGGTCTGCTTTCCTCGCAGTCATCCACCGATTCCACAGATGCCGCCACTTTGCCCGGACACCCGACGGAATTTGTGCGGACCGTGACGGTCGCCGACCTGGGGTTGGCCGTTTTGATCGGCATTGTCACGATCGTTTGCGCTCGCAATATCCCCGGACTGATGGAATTATCAGTCCTGCAAAGACTGCCGCTGGACAATTCGATCCGTTACGCCATCACGAGTGTCACCAGCTATGCCATTGTGCTGCTGGGGGTGATCTTCGCATTCAACTCGATTTCGGTCGGCTGGTCAAAAGTGCAGTGGCTGGCGACGGCGCTGACGTTCGGTTTGGCGTTCGGATTGCAGGAGATCTTCGCCAATTTCGTCGCCGGATTGATTTTGTTGTTCGAGCGGCCGATTCGGGTGGGGGACGTGGTCACGGTCGATGACATCTCGGGCGTCGTGTCGCGCATTCGCATTCGGGCCACGACGATCACGAATTGGGACCGCAAAGAATACGTGATCCCCAACAAGGAATTCATCACCGGCCGCACGCTGAACTGGACGCTGTCGGACAAGACGAATCGCGTGGTGATCAATGTCGGCATCGCTTACGGCTCCGACGTCGACCGCGCCAAGGAATTGCTGCTGCGCACCTGCGAGGAGCATCCATTGATCCTAAATGACCCACCGACGCGGGTGACGTTTGAAGGATTAGGCGACAATAGCCTGAGTCTCGTGGTCCGCACGTTTCTGCCGGATCTCGCAAATCGCCTGATGGTCATCGACCAATTGCCCACCTCGATCGACAAAGCGTTCCGCAACGCCAAAATCGAGATCGCCTTTCCGCAGCGCGACTTGCATTTGCGGTCCATTGACCAAACACTGCTGGGCGCATTTCAGGAACGGTTTCAGCACGAGGCCGCGTAATTAGCACCGAGAGGGGCCGACCATGAAACGTAGAATCGGGGATTCCATCCTCCGTCCCTTTGCGCGCCAAACGCCGCCGGGTGCCACGCCTGGTTCCATCGTGACCCATCCCGATGCGCCGAAACCGGTGATCACCGTCATGGCATACACCAGCGGCGATCTATTGGATGAGACCTTAGACTCAGTCCGCGGCGTCAAAGACCTGACCGAACAATATGACGTGACGTGGGTCAATGTCGACGGCCTGGGGGACGGCGGGGTTCTCAATCAGCTCGGCGAGATGTTCGGCCTGCACCTGCTGGCCCTGGAAGATGTGGTGAACGTGCATCAGCGGGCCAAAGTCGACGACTACGGCCAGTATTTATTCATCGTGGCCCGCATGGTGCACGAAGGGGCACGAATCAGCACCGAGCAAGTTTCGTTCTTCGTCGGCGAGAAGTTCGTGCTGACCTTCCAGGAAGGCAAACCGGGGGACTGCCTCGATTTGGTGCGGGAACGCATCCGAAAATCGGGCGGGCGGCTGCGGAGCGGAGGAACCGGCTATTTGACGTATGAACTGCTCGATTCGGTGATCGACCATTACTTCCCAGTCGTAGAATCGTACGGCGAACGCCTCGACAAAATGGACGAGATCCTGATCAATACCAAGGGACGGGCTTCGATCGCCGACATCCATTCGCTTCGCAGCGAACTGCTTGAGCTCCGCCGGGCGCTGCGACCCCATCGCGAAATGGTCAATTCGCTGCTGCGGGATGAGCATCAGCTCATCGATGAGGAATCGCGGGTCTTTCTCCGCGACTGTTACGACCACACGATTCAACTGGGCGATGCGATCGACACCTACCGCGAAAGCTGCTCAGACCTCCGCGACTTCCATCTCACCGCGTTGAGCAATCGCTCGAACGACGTGATGAAGACGCTGACGCTCATCGCCACGATTTTCATTCCGTTGGGTTTCATCGCGGGACTCTATGGAATGAACTTCCATGACATGCCCGAGCTGAAATGGCGATACGGCTATCCCTACGCGTTGTCATTGATGCTGCTGACGACGGGCGGCCTACTGCTGTGGATCCACCGCAAGGGCTGGTTTCACTAGGCTCCCTGCCGGGGCTAATGAACCACAGATTAACACGGGTCCATCACGGATCTTCGGGGGTGAATCCGCAAAGCTCCAACCGACGGCTTGACGTCGCGTGCGGCGTTGCCTATCTGAAAATACGCTGCTTTGAATGGTGGGAAGTGAGCGTTTCGTCTAATGCGAAATGTCAAATTGAACGGCTATTATTTCTAAGTGGTGGCCCGACCGCGTAGCGGTTGGGTGCCGTCAGGCACAAGACGCAGCGCCATGTGCGCTCATTCAACAATCAACGCACATGGCGCACCTTCTTGTCGCTGGGCGAACCAGTAGGGCTGGCCGTGCTTGCGAATCGTGACGGAGTGGCATGCGGCTTCAGTCACCCTTGGTCGCCGGCGGTTGTGTGCTATCATAAAATAAGCCGCCGGGCACGGAAGGACCGGACGCCTGGCGGCTGACTTGTAGCCAATCGTTCGATTCTGCCATTGCGGAGCACGCAAATCGTGAACAGAGCTGATCCGCCTCCCCCGTCCCCTCCCTGTCCGCCCAAGCGCCGCCGGTGGCTCATCGGATTCTTGCTTGTGGCACTGGCCTTTTCCGTGGCGGTCAATTTCTACCTGTACGAGGAGTACCGGGCCTACTTTTCCGACGGCAACGAGCCGATCGAACAGTATTATTCCGGCAGCGAAACCTCCACAGACAAGATCGCCGTGATCAAGGTCCAAGGGGTGATCATGCCCCCCAACACCGATCGGATCTTGCGGCGAATACGTCACGCCAAAGAGGACCCGGACGTCAAAGCCGTGCTGTTATCAATCGACAGCCCCGGCGGCGCCGTCGCAGACAGCCATGAAATCTATCACCGAATCAAGGAGCTGCGCGAATCGAAGCCGGTGGCGGTGCACATGAAGAGCATGGCCGCTTCGGGCGGGCTGTATGTCGCCATGGGGGCCGGCACGGAGGGTAAGATCTTTGCCGAACCGACGACGTGGACCGGTTCGATCGGGGTCATCATTCCCCGCATGCAGATGATCGGCCTGGCGGACAAAATGGGCTTGGAGTCCAAGCCGATCAAGACGGGGCCGTTTAAGGACGCGCTCAGCCCGTTTCGCGAATTGACGCCGGACGAACAGGCGGTATGGGATAATATCATCGAGCAAGCCTTCGACCGCTTTATCGGGGTAATTGCCGAAAACCGCCCGGAGTTGGACGTGTCCCAGGTTCGTGAGCTGGCGACCGGCGAAGTCTATACCGCCGACGATGCGCTCAAGAACAGGCTGATCGACAGCATCGGCTACGAAGAGGCCGCCTTGGACGACTTGTATGCGCGCATTGATCGCAAAGCCGAGGACGTCCGGGTGATCACCTACGAAAGCAGCGCCACGCTGGTCGAGATTCTGCTGGGGACCGCCCAAGCCGGCACACCGGACCAGCAATGGCAGTTCGCCATGGAATCGACCGTTCCCCGGCCGATGTATTGCTGTTCTTGGCTGGCGGGACTGACGAGCGGGCGGTTTGGTCGCGACTGAAGGATGAAGGACTGGGATGACCCTTGTAACCGGGGTATAATTGTTCAGATGTTGTCACGAATGAAGTACTCACGTCGACCTGCCGCAGCTAAGGTAAGTCCGTCATGAAATGTCCGTTCCCTGGCGTCGATCCCTACCTGGAATCCCAGGGGTTTTGGGCAGATTTCCACGCTCGGTTCATTACGTACCTCAGCGACCAAATCGCCGACAAACTACCTAGCCGCTACCACGCCAGCATCGGCGAGCGTATCAGTCTGATTACTCACGACGAGGCCTCCCGGCAGGCCAAGATTGTGATCCCCGATGTGGCGATTATTCGCGACCAATCCAGTGCCGGTTCCGCGGCCTCTACTTCAGCGGTCGCCGAAGCTCGGCCGACGACAATTCCTCATCGGATGGATTCTCAGGAGGAACTCCGCCAGACGTTTGTGGAGATCGTGCGGCGCGACGATCATTCACTGGTGACGGTCATTGAGTTGCTTTCTCCCTCGAACAAATGTGAACCGGGATTGAGCCAGTACGTGCAAAAACAAAAGCAGTTACTTCGCGAAGATGTGAATCTCCTGGAATTGGACCTGTTATTGGGCGGGCAACGCCTGAAATTGCAGCGGCCGCTTCCGCCGGGGCATGCCTATGCGCTGCTGTCGCGTGCTCAAAACCGGCCGAATTGCGAAGTGTATGCCTGGGATCTGCGCTCACCGATTCCGACGATTCCAGTCCCCTTGAGCGCACCGGACCGGGATATCGAAGTCGACTTGGCGGCCGTTTTTGAGGTGGCCTATCAACGCGGTCGATATGCCGACGTTGTTCATTATGACTCACGGCCGTCGCTGGCAGTGGATTCAGAAACGTTGGCTTGGGTCCACGCATGTGCGGCGGCGCAAACCGACGGTTGAGTTTTCTCTCCCCTGCGTCGTCGTGGCGACTGGCGACGAACCTCTGCGGCGATTATCGTGTCGCTCGTCATAGCTTCACTATCTTCGTTAATCCGCAGCAAATCCGAAAGTGCCGTTATGCCTGCCCTGGGTGTCAACATCGACCATGTCGCAACCGTCCGCCAAGCCCGCCGTACGATTGAGCCGGACCCCGTGTGGGCGGCCGTCTTGGCGGAGGTTGGGGGTGCGGACGGGATCACTTTGCATCTGAGGGAAGACCGCCGGCATATCCAGGACCGGGATCTGCACGTCCTGCGGCAAACGGTGCAAGTAAAATTGAACCTGGAAATGGCGGCCGAAGAGGCGATTACCGCCATCGCCCTGCAGGTGAAACCGGATCAGGTCACGCTAGTTCCGGAAAAACGGGAGGAAATCACCACCGAGGGGGGATTGGACGTGATCGCCCAGATCGAAAAGATCCGTCGCTGTGCCGACCACCTGAAAGCCGCGGGGATCGCCGTGAGCCTGTTTATCGATCCCGACCTGCGGCAGATTGAAGCCGCGCGCGCGCTTGATGTCGAAGCGGTGGAATTGCACACCGGCCGCTACGCGGATGCCGCGACCGGCGCCGCCCGCGACGAGGAGTTGGATCAGCTGATCGCGGCGACCGAATCGGGTCTGGATCAGGAGCTACTCGTCCACATGGGGCACGGGCTAACGTACCGCAACGTGGTCCCGATTGCCGAGATTGACGGAGTGAGCGAACTGAACATCGGCCACAGCATTGTCGCGCGGGCCTTGATGGTCGGATTCGAGGAAGCGGTTCGTGAGATGAAGTCGCTGATCACGTTTTGAAGCGATGTTGGCAAATCCATTTCAGCCAGGCGACGCTGGTCCGCGCCGGGGTCGTGAAGGGCGTCCACCGGTCGCTTATCATCTCGGAACCCATATCTCATTAATAATTCTCAAAAAAATTTTTGCTCCGCAATGCGCGAAGTTTGCTTATCCGGTAAGCAATACGAGCAATAATCCCGCTGTTGGAAACAGTTTGCACGTTCTATTCGCAGAATGTTCGCCGTTTGCTCAACGAACGCTCAGAAAGCTAGGCGGACTAGGTAAGGCATACGTCGGGGATCGGTTTTTTGCGTTTTGCCGAAAATCCGGTACCGCGAGCGCGACTTGATTCGATTTCGCCGCTCATTCCGATAGCCAAATCATGCGAATTGCGCTACGCGCACCGCTTGGAACGAACTGACCACCCTTACCGAGCGGCTGAACAGTCGTGTTGCGATTAAGACCAAGGGCTGAATCAGAGCCCATCGCGAATTGTCAGCCAGCTTGATTTATTAACAAATTGCTCCAAAACCAATGGAGCGACGCGTGCACGGAGGATCCGATGCCGGACATTCTGCAAAACATCTTAGACGTTATGTCGCGCGGCAAAACAATAGCTGCCTCGCTCCTCATTGGCGGTGCCGGATTACTTGCCCCCCAAGGCGCCGACGCCGGTGAGTTTGCCAATCACTTTTCTCACTACAACGGCGGTTCCTGTGAAGCGCCTCCCAGCTGCGACGTCGCTTGTGACAATAGCTGCGGCGGCGGTTGCGAAGAAGAGTCCAGCGACCCCTGGAAGCTCTTCTCCGATCCCGTCATGGGCTTCGACGTCGGCGGCTGGACCCAGTGGGGTTACACCAGCGAGTCGACTGGGATGTTCAACAGCGACCCGGACCGTTTCAACAACCACCAAAGCTGGTTGTACATGGAAAAGGTGGCCGACGGTTCCAAAGGTTGGGACTGGGGTGCCCGCATGGACTTCATGTACGGTACCGACGCCAATGACACCCAAGCCTTCGGGAACAACCCCGGCCGTTGGGACTACCTGAACGGGTGGGACCACGGGATTTACGGTTGGGCCATGCCGCAGCTTTACGGTGAAATCGCCAACGGCGACCTGTCCGTGAAGTTCGGTCACTTTTTCACGCTGATCGGCTATGAAGTCGTGCCCGCGCCGGACAACTTCTTCTTCAGCCACGCGTACACCATGTACAACAGCGAGCCGTTTACTCACACCGGCGTGTTGGCCACCTACAAGGCCAGCGACGATGTGACCCTGTACGGCGGTTGGACGTTGGGATGGGACACCGGCTTCGATCAACTCGACGGCGGCAGCAACTTCCTCGGTGGTGCCAGCTTGGCGTTGACCGAAGAAGTCACGTTAACCTACATCCTCACGGCCGGCAACATGGGTGCTCGCGGCGACGGTTACTCGCATAGCATCGTGACCGACTTTGCCCTGACCGACAAGTGGAACTACGTTTTCCAAAGCGACATGGTTTCCTTGAACACGGCTGGCGGCGGAAACAACGAATATGGTGTCAACCAGTACCTGTTCTACACCGTTAACGACGAAGTAAAGCTCGGGTCGCGGGTGGAATGGTGGAGTTCTGACGCTGGTTTCGACCACGGCGGACAAACGCTGCCCCGAGGTGGCCAGCACTCCTACTACGAAGCGACGTTCGGCGTCAATTACAAGCCGACTGGAAACCTGATTGTTCGTCCGGAATACCGTCATGACTGGTTCCCGCACGACGAATACACGCAGGACATCTTCGCCGTCGACGCGATCTTGACCTTCTAAGTTAAGTGAACGACCGACGCGAACGAGTCTTTCGTACGCGAATCTGTGAAAGTCTCTCCCCAGCCGCCCGCCGAATATTCGGTGGGCGGCTGTTCTTGATATCGGGCCATCGACCAGGCCGCCTCCGCCCGACGGCCCCTATCTTAAGCGAAGATCACATCCTTCACCCGGCGTCGTGAATGGGCCGATATGCCTGCATTGCGCGCGTTGGTTGTGCTAATTCTTTGCAAGCTGCTTATCAGCGGGCCTCGCCCGCAAGTTTTCGAGATGAAACGGCAGACGCAATCGCTTTGCTAGAAACGGATTGCAAACAAACTACACACACCGCCCGCCCGTTGGGCACGAAAGTTGCAATTCCACATCATGGCTATCTGTGGTCCTTTGGGGAATCCCTCATTTGTAACGACGACATCGCTGCAAGGGAGTTCCCGGCTCGGCGCAGGTAGCTGTGAAAGACCGGCACACTGGTGCAGGGCAGGACGGCGGTTCTAGAAACCCGTTTTGCTCAGAGGGTTCCGCCGCGGGGAATCACGGTGTCTGCGAGGCCGGCTGAATTCTAAGGCTTTTGGTCCAATTCTCGTGTGTGGGTGAATTGGACTTCGATCTCATTCTGCGCTACCGATCCGTACCGTCCTTTTAGTCTTTGGAAAGAGGAACCTGTGACATGCGTACTGCACTGACCATGGCTGCTGCCATATTTCTGTGCGTGGCGATCCCTGCTGGGAGACTCGCCGCCTACCAGGAGGCGCCGGCAACCCCTCCCGCGGAAGCGGCCGCCGCTGAGCCGGCTGAAGGGGAAGAGGCACCGGCCGAAGAGGAAGCACCGGCGGAACCCGCCACGGTGTCCGATGCCGAGATGGCCTACGCGTTCGACAACGTCGTGTTGTTTCTGTCCGCCGTGCTGGTCATTTTCATGCAGCCCGGATTCGCAATGGTGGAAGCGGGCTTCAATGCCGGTAAGAACACCGTGAACATTCTGTTCAAAAACGTGATGGACCTCTGCATCGGGTGTCTCCTGTTCTATGCCATCGGCTACAGTCTGATGTATCCGGGAACTGCGTCGGAAAACCCGTATTTCGGGTTTGGAGGATTCGGCGTCAGTGAAACGCCGCCGACCAGCGAAGCGGGAACACTCAATCCACAGGTTGACTTTCTGTTCCAAGTTGCATTTGCCGCAACGGCTGCGACGATTGTTTCCGGTGCTGTGGCCGGGCGTATGAAGTTTGTTGGCTATCTCGTCTACAGTGCGATTCTGACAGGTCTGATCTATCCCATCAGCGGTTTCTGGAAGTGGGGCGGTGGCTGGCTCCAATTGATGGAATTCCAAGACTTTGCCGGGTCAATCGTGGTGCATGCCGTGGGAGGCTTTGCAGGTTTGGCCGGAGCCATCGTGTTGGGACCGCGGATTGGCCGTTATTCGCCCGAAGGCAAGTCGATTCCCATGCCGGGGCACAACCTGGCGATCGCCACGCTGGGCGTCTTTATTCTGTGGGTGGGTTGGTTCGGCTTTAATCCCGGTAGCCAGTTGGCCTTCGCCGGGTCTGATAACACCAACGCTGTGATGTTGATCGCCGTCAATACGACTCTCGCAGCGGCAGCCGGCGGATTTGCAGCGATGCTGCTCAGCTGGGTGATGTTCAAGAAGCCGGACTTGTCGATGGCCCTCAACGGCATCTTGGCAGGTTTGGTGGGCATTACCGCCAACTGTGATCGCGTGACCAATGTTGAGAGCATTGTCATCGGTGCCATTGCCGGCGTGCTGGTGGTGATCGGAATCATCGCCCTGGACAAACTCAAGATTGACGACCCTGTGGGGGCGTTTCCCGTACACGGCCTTTGCGGTGTTTGGGGCGGAGTCGCCACGGGAATTTTCGGCAGCGACACAAACCTTGTGACGCAGATTATCGGCTCGGCAGTGATTCCTGCCTGGGCGTTTATCACGATGCTTGCCTTATTCCTCGGACTGAAGGGGATTGGCATGCTGCGTGTATCGCCCGACGAAGAAATCTCCGGGTTGGACATGGTCGAGCACGGCATGGCCGCTTATACCCTCGATCCGTAGAGCGTTGGGGACCCTTACGGCTCCTAGGAGAGAGCCGCCTCGCTCGTCGCCTTGCGACGCGGTCGAGCGAGGCGGGCGAGTGCCCGGCTGTGACCAAATGGATTGGACGTGTCGCAGGACGCGGATCGGTGAGATGGGGCGCGGCGGCAACGTCGTGTCCCCATCTCCACCGCAGCCGGTCGGCATTTCCGTTACCGCAAAACCCTTGAGAATCAAAATACAGGCGAATCATGAAAAAAATCGAAGCCATCATTCGGCATTACAAGCTGGAAGACGTCAAGAATGCGTTGAGCTCGGTCGAAATCCACGGCATGACTGTTACGGAAGTTCGCGGATTCGGCCGTCAACGAGGCCACAAGGAAATGTACCGCGGTGCGGAATACACGGTCGACTTCCTGCCCAAGGTGAAGCTCGAAGTCGTCGTGCCTGACGCCGATTCGCCTAAGGCCGTAGAAACGATTCTGGAACACGCCCGCACGGGTGAGATCGGCGATGGAAAGATCTTCGTCACCGACCTGTCCGAAGTCGTGCGGATCCGCACTGGTGAGGTCGGCGAAGAGGCCATTTGAAATTCGCTGTTCCCTGTCCTCGAGGCCTCCCGGCTGTGCTGCGGCCGGGGGGCGCGGGAGGCGAATTTCTCCCGTCCCCGATCACCCGAATGAAAATCGCCCACGCGAAGCCGTTTCGGTTTCATTCTGTAAATGTGGAAGTTATCATGGGCGACTTCGCTGATGAAGGAGACGAGTCGGCGGCTGCAAAGCGATGGTCACATCGGGAGAGCTATCGCGAATTGGCACGCTGATTGCGGATTGGCTGAGGCGGCGGCCGCAGCACGTTATTCTCGCAGTTTGGCTAACCAAGCTTGGCCAAGCCGCCGAATGAATGTGCAAGTTTTGCGCAAGGATCGCGCAGTCTTCCGCTCGATAGGGTTGCTGTTTTATTTTTTTGCACCCGCTTATTCGCGGTTATTGCCCAGATGCACCTGTCAGGCGGCAGCGAATTGTTGGGTCTCGCGGCGGCGGTCCACATGTTTGACTGTCCCCGCTCCTCACTGGGTTTACCGTCAATGGTCGACTGATTTCAGTCCAGCGGGGGTTGTTTTTTGCGGCGAGACGATCGTGGGTGCACTGGCGGAATTTACGATCTGCGTCCAAGAGTTTTTAGCGTCACATTGGAAGTCACACTGAAGGAGAACAAAAACGATGAACCCCAAAGAGTTCTTTGAATTCGCCAAGGAGCATGGCGCGGAAATGGTGGACTTGAAGTTCACTGACCTGCTGGGCACCTGGCAACACTGTTCTTATCCCATCGACACGTGGAACGAAGGGACGTTTGAGGACGGCGTCGGTTTTGACGGCTCGTCCATTCGCGGCTGGCAAGCGATCAACCAGTCCGACATGTTAGCGGTTCCCGACGCCTCCACGGCGAAGTTGGACCCGTTTTATGCTCGTCCGACCGTGAGCGTCTTGGCCAACATCGTCGATCCGATCACAAAAGAGGAATACACCCGCGACCCGCGGCACGTGGCCCGCAAGGGGATCGCGTACATGAAGCAAACCGGCATCGCCGATGCCTGCTTCGTCGGTCCGGAACCGGAATTCTTCATCTTCGACGAAGTCCGCTATGACCAATCGCAAAACCGCGCGTTCTATGA
This sequence comes from uncultured Planctomycetaceae bacterium, assembly GCA_937952455.1. GTDB lineage: Bacteria > Planctomycetota > Planctomycetia > Planctomycetales > Planctomycetaceae > Symmachiella. The sequence goes on along the minus strand of CALFYU010000076.1, from coordinate 28,357 downwards.
AATCGACTCGGTCGAAGGGGCCTGGAATACGTCGCGAATCGAAGAACCGAACTTGGGCTACAAACCCAGCTACAAAGGCGGATACTTCCCCGTCAGCCCGACCGACAGCTACCACGATCTCCGCGGTGAAATGGTGTACACGATGCGGGAATTGGGGATTGTCGTCGAAGCCCATCACCACGAAGTGGGCACGGGCGGCCAGTGCGAAATCGACATGGAGTTCTGCGATTTGCTCAAGATGGCCGACCAGTTCATGTGGTACAAGTACATCATCCGCAACGTCGCCAAAAAGCACGGCAAGACGGTGACGTTCATGCCCAAGCCGATCTTCGAAGATAACGGCTCGGGGATGCACACCCACATGTCGTTGTGGAAGGACGGCCAGACGCTGATGGCGGGCGACGGTTACGCCGGATTGAGCGAAACCGCGCTGCACGCGATCGGTGGTTTGCTCAAGCATGGACGTGCGGTGCTGGCGTTTGCCGCTCCGACGGTCAATTCGTATCACCGGTTGGTGCCCGGCTTCGAGGCACCGGTGACGTTGGCCATGTCGCAACGGAACCGCTCGGCCTCGGTGCGGATTCCGATGTACTCCGCCAGCCCGAAGGCGAAACGATTGGAATTCCGTTGCCCCGATCCGACGGCCAACGGCTATCTGATGTACACGGCCATGTTGATGGCGTTGCTGGACGGTGTCCAGAACAAGATCGATCCGGGCGATCCGCTTGATCGGGATATTTACGAGATGACGCCAGAAGAGTTGGCCGAAACCAACACCACGCCGGCGTCGCTCGGCGAGGCGCTCGGTGCCTTGGAAGCGGACAACGAGTTCCTGACCAAGGGGGACGTCTTCACCGAGGACCTGATCGAAACCTGGATCAGCTACAAGCGGGAGAACGAAATCGACGAATTCCGTCTGCGTCCTCACCCGTACGAGTTTGCGTTGTACTACGACAGTTGATCGCCGTTTGTAATTAAAACGAACTTTGGTTCAAAAAAACTCCCGCACGGGCGAATGCTCGTTGCGGGAGTTTTTTGTTGTTGATGCGATTCGTGCAAGACATGCGGCGTGCTCAGCGCGTAGGGTGCGTCGCGCAGCGGATTTGTCCGCGATTACTGATGTCGTCAAAAAAGCCGCTCAAGGCGGATTCATTTTCAAGTTCGATCGCGCCCCCTTCATCTAGGGCTTTGAGACGCGCAAGCACCTCAGCACGAAATGCGTCATAGCGACGATCCTGCTCTCTCAATAACTCAACGGCGGCTATGAGCACTTCTTCCGAAGAGGAATACCGCCCGGTTGCCAGTTCTTGATCAACCAGTTCCTGCAACTCAGATGGCAATTGCATAGGAGTTGACAAATCAGCTCCTCTCTATTTTTCGGGCAAGGAATCTAACCATTGCACAATTATAACAGAATCTGGTGACTGTTCGTCAAAAATAGGCGGATTGCCGTTGGCGTGCCAAGCCGCAAGACGTCTGCTATGATTCGGTCATCTTGTGATTTCGTTCGCCAATTCCCACGATATGGAAGACCGTACATGGCTGCAGCGACTTATAAGGATGCCGGCGTCGATTTGGAGTTGTACCAACAGGCGATGGCGAAGTTGCCGCAGTTGATGCAGCGGACGCGGACGCCCCGCGTGTTGGATTTGCCCGGAGGATTTGCCGGACTGTTCGGGCTGCAGGGGGACTCGCGGCGCTATGACGACCCCGTGCTGGTCGCGGGGACGGACGGGGTGGGGACAAAAATCAAAGTCGCCATCCTGGCGAAGAAATACGACACGATCGGCATCGACTTGGTGGCGATGTGCGTAAATGACTGTCTGTGCCTCGGCGCCGAGCCGCTGTTTTTCCTCGACTACTTGGCGCTGGGCAAAGACGACCCGGAGTTGGTGGCGGCGCTCGTTTCGGGGGTCAGCGACGCCTGCGTCGAGACCGGATCGGCTCTTCTGGGCGGGGAAACGGCAATCATGCCTGATTTGTACGCCGAGGGGGATTTCGACATGGCAGGGTTTTCCGTAGGCGTCGTGGAGCGAAAGCGGACAATTGACGGACAGGCGATTCAGCCGGGCGACGCGATTATCGGGCTGGAGTCGAGCGGATTTCACTCCAACGGCTACAGCTTGATTCGCAAGGTGGTCTTCGACGACGGCGGACTAAGCGTCGACGATGCGATTCCGGAATTGCGGGCGACTGTGGGCGAAGTATTGCTCAGACCGACGCGGTTGTACGTTTCGTCCATCGGAGCGGCGATGAAGCAACCGGTGTCGATTCACGGTATGGCACACAATACCGGGGGCGGTTTGGAGGAGAACGTCAGCCGAATTCTGCCCGCCGGCTGCCGGGCGATCATCCGCCGCGCAAATTGGCAGCCGCTGCCCGAGTTCACGTGGCTACAGACGCTGGGAGGGATCGATCGCGATGAAATGTATAAGGTCTTCAATATGGGGATTGGCTACGTGGTGATTGCCCCGCAGTCGGACGTCGCCGCCATCCGGCAAACGCTCACGTCGGAACAGGTGGGCAGCCACGTGATCGGCGAGATCGTGGCCGGGGAGTCGGCCGTGGAGTATGCGGATTGACGCACCGGTTACTTCGATTCGTCGGAAGAGGATGGATCGGTTTCGTTGCCATCGGCGAATAACACCGGCACGCGATCGCTGGGCGGGACCGGGTCGATCATCTCCTGGTTGATTTGCGCGAGATAAAACCCGATCAGGTGTCGGGCCGAGGAATCGGGCGAGTCCTCGAGGGTTCGCTGGAATTGTTTTCCAGCAGCCTCACATTGTCCCGATTCCAGCAGCGCGTAGGCGATGTCCAGATTCAACGAGGTGAGCCGCGAATCGCGACTGGAGAAGTACTGATAGGCGCTGTTGATGGTGGGAATTGGCCAGGGTTGCGGGGAATTGGGGATCACGCGTGGGGGAAGCGTGCTCAGTGCGCTGCGGAATCCGTTCATCTCGATCTGCTGGCCTTCGGCCTTCCAGAGTTCCTGGGCCTTTTCGTACTCGGCGTTTGCCAAATAGGCCGCCACAACGAGGGAACGCCAGTTCGGCAACTGATTCTGCGTGGCGTTTTGCTCATACTCGATTTCCATGGCGGTCTGATAGGCGTCCTCAATGCGGCCCGACTCGAGCAGCATCGTGAGATAGAACAACTTCGCGTTGGGATTCGTGGCGACGAATTCGGGGCTTTTTTCGAGTTGCTCCAGCGCCGCCAGCGGGCAGTTATACCGTTGCGATGCAATCTGGGCCAACTGCAGTGGATCGGCGTTGTCCTTGGCCGCTTTGTCCAACTCGGCACTCAGCTGTTCGACGTGTACGGACATTTTTTCGCGCATTTCGCCGAGCTGTTTGAGTTGTTGCTGTTCCGCCTCTGTGGCGTTGGGTTTGCGGCTCATCATGGTCTCGAGTGCTTCAAGCTCCCGCAGGGCGAGGTCGACCCGTAAGAATCCGGGCGAACTGTAATACTCGAATAGCCGAGAATGGGCCGTCAAGTTATCCGGGTCGGCGGCGAGGGCCTGGTTGTAAGCCATCATGGATTGGAAGAAGCGCATGCCTTGTCCTTGCCATTGCTTCATGCCCATCAGCGACCCCTGGTTCCAGAAGGCGAGATAGCGGTAAGCATTGCCCAACTCGACATAGCCTTCGGCCGAGGTCGGGTCTTCGTCAAGGCCCTTCTGGGCTTCCCGGAGCGCTAGCCAGGCCAACGCGGGATAAACCGCCCGGTCGGCCAGCGGCATCTGCGCCGATATTGTGACCAGGTCCTGCAGGATCACGTTCAAGTGGTGAGCCTGCTGGATCGGTTCGGGGATCTGAGGCTTGGTTTTCCAGACGTTTTCTTCATAGATGCCCGGCGGCGCGGCCCAGGCGGTACGCGGCCCGATCGCTTTGGTATCTTCCCGGAAGGCTTGGGCCACGAAGTCGTACCGGTGCTCCTTGTTGAACTGCATCAGTTCCGCGTTGTTGGGGTCGACACGGTGAAACACCGCGGCCGTTCCGCTGAGGCTGGTCAATTGCCAATCGCGTCCGGAGAAAATAAACGCTCGCAGCATGGCGTAATCGGGCACCGGCGACATGGTCAATTGCGGAATCGCGTACGATATCTGATACTCGGCAAACACGGGCTTCCAATCCTGCGGCTTGACCTCCATGGTTTCCGCCTCTTGGGCGGAGATCGGCAGATATTGAATGCGTAACGATTCGCGGGTCTTGCGATGCAGGGCCAGCAGGTCGTCGTCTCCCTCGCCGACGTAAAGCGGAAGCCGCATGTCGAAAAACGGCTTTTGGCCCACCCAGATCAACATGTCCCCCTGTTGGCCGGTCATATTGAAGACCCGGTCGTTGAAGGTGTCTTGAGTTTGCGACTGCAAGGCGTTCAGCGACTGACTCAGGGAGTAGTCCAAGCCGAAACCGGTCGAACCATGGCCGGGAGCCCGTAACCAGCCGGTTCCGGCCATGAAGGCCTATGCGGCGCACGCCAATACGGTGACCGCGCGACCGCCCCGGGAGAAAATCAACTCGCCGGTCTTGACCGAATATGACTGGTCAAAGTTTGCCTGGTACCAGCTTTGGCCATTGATCGCCAGCAAAACGGCGAACACCAACGCCGCCGCCGGTAGTTGTTCGACGCTGGAAAGTGCAAACGCCGCAAAGCCAAAAAAGACAAGGACGTGCCCGATGTCCAGGCGTCGAAAGTTCAGGTACATGACGATGATCGCCGCGATTCCCAGAGCCACGGCCGCGATTCCGGTATGCCCCAACACGTCCCAGACGCTGGAATCGAGAAGCGTGTAGTATTGGACCGTCGTGGGCGTGGCGGGGGAGCCGGACAGGAATTCGCGGTAGGCGGGATATTCCGTGCCGTACAACTCCAACGGCCGCAGCAACGTATGCCAACCGAACGGGTTGACCATAGCCGCCAGGAAACTGCCGGCGACCGCCAACTGAAACGGACCGCGCTCCGATTCGGTCAGCGAGGGGCGTCCCCAGAGCACGCCGATCAGGTCACCCAAACCGTACAGGACCAATGCGACCAATCCCAGAAACATCCGCGGATCGAGATTGGCCCAGAATAAGAATAATGGGATCAACGCATAGATCCTCCGGGGAGAGGCGCCGAGCTTCCAGGAGTTGATCACCCAAAACATCATCGCCAAGCCGAGCAGCGTGATTAACATCGGCTGGGCGGTCAAAGAGTGATGGCAGGCCAGCAGCGCCACCGCCGAACAGATGCTCGCCCCCCAGGTCGATGTCTTTCCCATGCCCAGATTCACGACAAACCAAAAAGTCACCGCCGCCACCAGAGCCTTGAACAATGACAGACCGACGGCGCCGGAGACGGCATAGATGCCGGCGAGGACGAGATCGAACAGCCACGACACATTGACCCAGGGCCGTTCCGACGCCGTGAAGGAGAAGACGTCGTTGGCGGGGGGCCAAACCCCGTGTGCCGCCAGGTACTCGCCCGACCGGACGTGCACTAGCGTGGATGTCTCGGCAATGAAGGTGCACCCCATCAGGAATGCCAACAAGACGACGGCCCAACGGAGCATGAAGTCGCCGCGCGCGGCTTCGTCTTCCACGAGCTCGGGGGTCAACGGCTCATATTCGGGCATGCCGCCATCTTCGGTCGGTTCCGTTGCCGTTTCGGGAGTTTCGTCGTGCGGGGTCTCGTCGGATGGGGTTTCTGATGGCTGATTGGGAGAAGACACCGGCCGGCCCTATCGTTTGGGTAAGAGAAATACCGTCAAAAACGGAACTGTGATGTGCGTTTCCGCGGACAAACCGCGATTTTTGCAGAGGATTGGGCGTTTTGCGAGCAGATTCGTCCGCCATTTCTACGCGGACAGGCCTTTTTCCGTTGGAACCGATCCGCTTCGTCTGGGATCGGCCTCCCAGAATGGGATACGTGTGCGGAAATTCGCGTTTTCCCCGCAAAAACGACTCGTTTGGCAGTTCTTACGGCGTGGCGCGGGGCCGTGAGCAACGTAAAAACGGCGGAACGTGCCGTTGCAGCGTTCCGCCGTCCAGGATTTGCCGTTTTCTCGGCGCCAATGGAGCCGTCGAGTGTTCCTCGATTACTTCCTATTTGTGCATGGCGGCCGCCAGGATTTTCGACGTGCTTTCGCGCATGATCCGCGGGTCGACCAGTTCCCCCTCCTGTAAGGTCGCTCGGACCTGTTTCCCGGAGATGAACACCGGTTTTTCGTCGTTGTGGTTTTCCATCAGGTCCACGCGCCCTAGCGACTCGTAATAGGCAGCAAAGCCGACGTTGACCGGTTTGATCTGCAGGTCGCCGTTGAGATTATTGAAGATCTCCTGGGCATCGAAGTCACCCCAGATCGCCGAACCGTCGTGATAGGGGGCGTCGGCATGTTTGCGGCCGATGACGATGTTCGTGAAACCGCAGTTCTGCCGGTAGATGGCGTGCATGACCGCTTCCTTGGGGCCACCGTAGAACATCTTGATGTCCAGGCCGATCAATACGACGCGATCGGGAACACTCTCGCCGCGGCCTTCCCACAATCCGACGTCGCTGTCGCCGTCCCCCATCGCCCGGTCGGAGATCAGTTTTTCGTAGGTCTGCATGCGGATTTCCGCGTTGACGTCGTCCGACTTGGTTTCGCCGATCAGCGGATTCAGACAGGCACCGGCGTTTTTGCCCTCTTTGAGCAATTTTTCCAGGGCGTAGACCAACGCGTACTCGTGCGCGCGATGCAGAGGGTTACGGGTTTGGAAAGCGACGACGCTGTCCCAACCCTTTTCCGCCAGGAAGGCGCGGACTTCGCGGGGCGTCATGACGTATTGCCCGAAGGCCGGATTTTTCGGCTGCGGCAGGACGCGAATCTCGCCGCCGATCAAATGCGTCTTGTCGGCGTCGCCTTTGAGGACCATATCGGCACCGGGATGGTCCGTACGCTCGGTCAGATAGACGCTCTTCAAATACCGCGGCTTGTCCCATTCGAAAACGTCGGTCACGTCGAGCGTGGCGACGATATCGTCGTCGGGATTGGTGAGCGCGACTTTTTGACCGGCCGATAATGACGCCGCCAATTCGGAGGTGACCGGCAGTGAGAGGGGGATCGTCCAGGCGTATTTTTTGCCGTCGACCTCGATGACCGACTCGTCCAGCACGCGGTTATAGGTTGCCGAGTCCATGGGACCGGTCAGCGGACTGAGCGTGCCGTCTCCCAACCGGTAGACTGTCGACAGGTCGGCGGCAGAGGCCGGAACTTGCGGTAATTTGGCGGCTTCGGCGCGAAAGGCGTCAACCTCTTCGGCCGGAACAGTGCGGCAAACGGGGGCTGTCAAACCACCGTGCGGCGGGATCAAATCTGTCATGTGCGTCCTCATTCGATCGTTGGGTTGATTCGTGCAAATTGTCTGCTGTTGCTCTGCGATTCGTTGGCCATGCGGACGCAGCAGGGCGATTGCCCACAGGGGGACGGGGGAGATGGCCGCGCGTCCCGATCGCCCGAGAGATTTGTCCCACGTCAGTCCGCTCAGGGCGGACGTCGGCCCAAAATGCGACTCGCCGGAATCTGAAGCGATGACAACCTATTTAATGCCCGGTTGCGTTGTCAAGCTTGGAACGGCAGCGCTGCGGACGTCGCCTGAAAACGTCGGCGAAATGCCGCTTCTGCGGCCGAACTCACCCCCGCAATCCGGCGGCGCGCAGTAATTTGTCGGTCTCCACATAAGCTTCGGTCACCCAGGCTTCTATTTCGTCGGGGTGGGGGGCGTACTCCAATTCGATGGAGATGGTCCCGTCGATTTCCAGATCGCGGATCTCTCGGAGATAGGGGGGAAAGTCGACGACGCCGCGTCCGGGAGGGAGATCACCGTGAACCCGGCCATCGCAATCGGAAATGTGTACATGCGTCGCCTTTCCCGCGAGCCTCCGCAATTCCTCCGGGGCGACCTTCGAGAGACACAAGTGGGAGACATCGATGTTGGCGGCAAACGCCGGATGCCCGACGTCGTCGATGAAGCGGACCATGCTGTCGACGTCATTGACGAGTGAGAGCTGAAACGGTTCCAGTTCGAGGGCGATTTTGACACCCAGCGAGTCCGCATACTCGGCCAACAATCGACAATTCTTGACGCCGGTGGCCCACTGTTCTTCGGGGGGGATCACCTCGCGGTTCCAAATGTACTCTCCGATGACCAGCAGCAGGTTCTCCGCTTCAAGCTCGTAGACGAAGTCCAAATGGGCTTTGACGCGGTCAAGACTGAACCGCTGGACGCTGTCGTTGAAATCGATCAGTCCCACTGCGACGCAGCAGAGCGAGACGATGGGCAGTCCGGCGTCGCGGCAGGCGTCTTTGATCAGTTTCCGTTCTTTGACGTCGATGGACAAAGGATCGGTTTGAATGTCGATCGCGTCGAAGCCGATCTCTTTGGTTTTTTGGATGCCCCAAGCGGTATCCCGTCCGGCCTGGGACCAGGCGGAGTTGATCAATCCGAGCTTCATAGTGCGTGGCTCCTGCAAGATGTTGTCGCGGCGGGCAATCCGCACCGAGGGCGTGCGGCCCTGCACTGCCAGGACAGACTAACCGGTCGGACGCGATAATAGCAAACGGTGCAATTGTCGCCGTCCCGCGCATTGTCGCTTACGTCATTGACAATGCCGAATGGGGGCCTGTAGAATTTTAATGTGATCGAAAGCTACTTTGTACGGTGACGATGTGCGTGCTGCACAGTCCTGACGCCGTGCACTCCCCCCGATTTCCCCTAGCCGAGGAGCGCTCGATGCGGGGACCACTTATGAACCGCATGACCGATCGACCTTTCGTCTGGAGATTGGTGATATTGACGTCCGTCGCACTGGTGTGCGCCGGCGCTCCGTGCCGAGGGGCTGAACCTGCGACCGAGGCCCAGATCGAGAATTCCATCGAAAAGGCCAAGGCGTATCTCCTGGAAAACATCCAGAAAACGCGCATCGATCTGTCATCTATCGGCGTGACGGCCTTGCTCAAGGCGGGCGTGAAACCGACGAATCCGATCATCCAAGAGGCATTGGACGAGATGGCCGCGCGGTGCAGCGAGGGGACGTTTGATCCACCGCAAAAGCGCACAGCCAACTATGTTGCGACCTGCTTCATTATGGCGTTCGCCAACAGTGATCCGGAGAGATATGAGAAAGAGATCCAGATCCTGGCGGACTATCTGGCCGCGGGGCAGCGCTCCACTGGAGGCTGGGATTATCCGAGCCAACCCGGTGCCGATGAAATGGGGGATACGAGTCAGACGCAATATGCGATGCTGGGGCTGTGGGAAGCGTCGATGGCTGGGGCGACGGTCGATTTGCCGGGCTTCGGCCGGACTGCCCGCTGGCATGCAGCGCGTCAGGCGGGGGACGGAGGATTTGCCTATCGGCCCGGCGACACGACGAATAACTACCACCGCACAACGCACAGTATGACCGCGGCCGGGGTGGGGAGTCTGTGCATCTGCCGCATGTTCTTGTATCCCTCGAATAAGGGCGGATCACCGATCTCGGAGGAGACGTCTGCTGAGAAGAAACAGCGCGAAGCGGCACGCAAGAAATTCGGCGTTCTGGAAGACCCCGATGCCGTCGAAGCGGAATTGGAGAAGGAAGCGGTCAGAAAAAGCAAGCCGCGGGGCCCGATTATCCCGGACAGCACGTTAACCAAGGGCATTGGCGGGGGACTACGGTGGTTGGCCGGTAATTACGAGATCGAGAAGCCGACGGGGTGGCCTTATTACTACCTGTACAGTCTGGAACGGGCGATGGCCCTGGCGGAACTCGATGACAAGTTGGGAGACCACAGCTGGTACCTGGACGGGGCGAGTCATCTGGTCCGCCAGCAGTTACCGACGGGGGGTTGGACGGGACAGGCGGGAGCTGTGCCGACCACGGCGTTCGGCTTGATGTTTCTGACCCGCGCGACGCACAAGACGTTGGGCCGTCGGCGGCCGGCCAAACGGATCGGCGGCGGACTGCTGGCCGGCGGTCGCGGACTACCGAAAGACTTAAGCGCCATTACGTCCATCGAAGATGGCACGGTAAAACAGCGCAAAATCTCCGGTCCCGTGGACGAACTGTTGTCGGTTCTGGAAGACCCGCAAAACGCGAATTTCTTCGAGGCACAAGAAGCCCTGGTCGAGAAGGTCGTGCTGGAGGACCCCAAGGCGCTGGTGGGCAAGACCGATAAATTGCTGAAACTCGCCACTGTGAAAAACGATGAAGTGCGGCGGACCGCCATGTGGGCACTGGGCCGCAGCCAGGATATCACCGTGGTGCCGACGTTGATTCAGGCACTGAGCGACCCCAATTTGGACACGATGGTCGAAGCCCGCAATGCGCTGAGATTTCTCAGCAAACGCATCGACGGCTACGGTCTGCCGAATCAACCGACAGACAAAGAACGCCAGCAGGCGATTGCGCGCTGGAAAGAGTGGTACCTCACCGTCCGGCCTTACGACGAACGTGACGACCTGTTGAGCGCGGAAGAATAGCCGGCTGACGAATGATTATCGCCGGCACCTTATGGGTGTTTTGAAAACGCGTGTTTTGTCAGACCAAAGAATTTGCGTGCCACTGGCTTTCCCAGTGTTTTGCACGTTTCGCACACATTGATGGTGACACTGACATAGCCAGTGGCACACAATCGAAAAGAGAAACCCTGACAAACCACTGAAACGAAACTCACCCGCTACTGATTCCCTGCCCTCGAGTCGCCGAACCTCGCTCACCGCGTGCCCGGCTGCCGCATTCTCTCAAATCACTAACACGACAAGATGCCGTCACTACGCGACAAATCGAACCCGGCACATTCCCCCGTGCTGAACGTAACCCGCTATGACAAAGTGGCCGCCTGGCTGATCGCCCTGGTGGTGGGCGTCTCGATCGCCGCCAGCTGGGAAGTGGCCGTGCACTTCATCAACCGCCCGGCACAGGCGAATGATGCCGTGGCCATGGAATTGATCGAATTGCCCGGCGGAAGTGAGGACGGCGCCATCGACGAGACGCTGTTGTTGGAATCGCCCGCGGAAGAAACGCTCGACCCGTCGCTGGCGGAGGTCGAGTCGGACGAAGTCGAAGTCGAAGAGTTGTTGGACAACGTGATCGATCTGGCCGATCAGGCGGTGGAACAGACCAACCGCCAACTGGAACTCGACGCCGTCAATGCTGGCAAACCGGGGAGCGCTTCGGGGACAGGCCGCCGCGCCTTGGGCGTGGGCGAGGGGCAAGGGGGCCTGCCGCGCGACCAGCGGTGGTTTGTCCGTTACGACGATCAGATCACCCTCTCGGAATACGCTCGGCGGCTGGATTACTTCGGCGTGGTGTTCGGCGTGATCCAGGGGCAGGAATTGGTCTATGTGTCGGGTTTTTCCAAGCCGCGGCCCGACGTCAAACGGGTGAAATCGGGCGAAAACGAGAAACGGTTGTACCTGACCTGGCAAGGGGGAGGCCGCCGCGCGGCCGATGCCCAACTATTCCAAAAGGCGGGCATCGACGTGACCGGACTGAACATCTTTCAGTTCGTTCCGGACAAGATGGAGAATCAACTCGCGCAACTTGAGCGGGACTATCAAAATCGACCCGCCGAACAGATTCGCCGGACCTATTTCGCGATCAAGGAGGCCGGCAGCGGATACAAGTTTGTCGTCACGCGGCAGATCCTCTTTCGTTGAATTGACAGCAGTGCCCACTGGAAGAGTTACGGTGCAGGCGGCGGTTGTGTCGCCTGCCGATGGAAGGTGGCCACTTCACCACGATCCTTAAGAACTGGTTAACACGCAATGGACTATACCCAACTTCTCGACTGGGGCGGCAATTTCATTTATGTGATGCTGGCCCTGGTCGCTTTGTACGGCGCCTTCACGGTGATCTTGTTGTTGCGACGCATTCAGGAGAAGCAGTTTTCCAACGCGGCCGCCGAGGAATTTCTCGAAGAGGTTCGCGGCAACCTGCAAAAGCGCGACTTTGAAGCGGTCGCGGAAATGTGCGACTCTCCCGCTTACTGGAGCAAGGCGGTGCCGCAGTTGGTGTTGTTTGCGCTGAATAAGAAGGAACAGTCGATGGCCCGTCTCCGCCGCAGCCTGGCGGAAACCTTTGAGCGGGAGATCCTGGCCGATTTGGAATACCGGATGTCGTGGGTGGGGACAATCGTCAAGAGCGCCCCGATGCTGGGACTGTTGGGAACGGTGATCGGCATGATCAGCGCGTTTCAACAATTGGATTTGGCACAAAGCGCCGGCGGCGAAGGGGGCGAACAGCTCGCCGGCGCCATCAGCGTGGCCCTGTTTACGACGGCAGCCGGTTTGGCGGTGGCGATTCCGCTGGTGTTGGCCGGGGCCTTGATCAACGTGCGGATCGGCCGGCTGCAGGACAGCGTTCAGCACTGGGTCGGTGAGTTTTTGGATGATTATGAGGTGGCCCTCACCGGCAAGGGAGGACGGGAATCTTGAGAAAACGCCGAAGCGTCTTCGCCGGTGACGAAGGCGGCCAATTCAAAACGGCCAAGCGGGCACAGGAAGACGACCTCGACATCACACCGATGATCGACGTCACGTTTCTGTTGCTGATTTATTTTCTGGTGAAGTCGACGATGAGCCCGGCCGATGCGCTGGATTTGCCTAAGGCCAAATACGGCGACGGAGTCAGCGGAAACCAAAGTACGGCGATCACGCTTAAGGCCGGGCGGGGCGAAGCGGCGTCGATCTTGTTGGATAACGGACAAGAAGTGGACATCGACGGCGTGCGGCGGCATGTTGAAGAGCAGGTTGCGGCGAATATCAACAAAGTCATGATTCTCGCCGAGCGCGAAATCTCACACGGCGACGTGCAAAAGGTGGCCCGCGCGATTGCCGAGATCGACGGCGTGGAATTCTTCATCGCCGTCGAAGAGAAGGAGCCGTGACACCCGACCGGTACCGGCCGGGCCTCCTTGAAGGAGGAATGGAACCACAATCCTTAGAAATCCGCCGCGATTGATCGGCGGCCAGTTGCGATGCCCATTAAATTTCGCTGCCCGAAGTGCCGCAAAAAAATCAAGATTCCCTCACGCGCCGCCGGGCGGCGGGTGAACTGCCCGAAGTGCGGCGACGTGGCGACCGTTCCCTCGCCCGAGGCGATCATGCGGTCCCACCGGCCGTATGAGCCGCACCGGTATCTGGACACTGATGCGGAAGTTGAGGAGTTTCAACTGCGCAAACGCGACGTTGAAGAAGCAGAGCTGGATCTCACGCCGATGGTCGACGTCACGTTTCAATTATTGATTTTCTTTATTCTGACGGCCAGCTTAAGCTTGCAGAAAGCAATCGCGGTCCCGCCGCCTGATCCGCAGCGCGAAGGGGCGCAATCCACGCCCATTTCGCTGGAGGAACTGGAGGTAGACGCGATTATCGTGGAAATCCAAGCGGACAACACAATTGTCGTCGACGACGAGCCGCTGCCGGCCGGCGGCAATTTGGCCGAGATGTTGCAACAGTCGATGGACTCCTCCGGGCGCCGCGAAATGGTGATCAACGCCCATGCCGATTCGTTTCACGAAACGACGGTCGCTGTGTTCGACGCGGCAAATGAAGTCGCCATGCAGAAAATCCGCATGGTGACCGTCGCCGCCGGTGACGATGAATGACCTCCGCGACCGTATTATCGCCGCCGCGGCAATGGCGGTAACGACCCCATTTGGATATCCAGCGGCACGGCCGCTTTTTTGAACAGAACGACTTCGAGGCGAACCGGCGTCGCCATGATGCCGTGACACGCACACTCCAATAGCGACTGAGTACAATATGCCCGCCCTAAAAATTCGACTTCCTTCAGGCGAAACGGACGTGGTCCAACTCTCCAAGGATTTGCCGGTGTCGATCGGCAGCCATCCTTCGAATGACGTCCACATCGACGACGACAGTATTGCGGCCATGCATTGCCGCATCAGCTGGCAGAAGTATGGCTACCGCATCAATTCGGCGGCCAACTCTGAAGTGCTCGTCAATGGCAAGGGGGTTGCGAAATCGACGCTTAAAGCCGGCGACGTGATTAATATCGGCAAGGTCAAGATCACGCTGGTCGATGAGAATGATCCCCTGCACGACGATCGTGCCAAGGCGGAACTGAGCGAATTCGAGCTGAAGCCGCTCGACGACGAGGAGACGGTCCGTGCCGAGCGGGAGTCGCTGTATGCGCCGCCTGAGGAGCCGGACGAGACGCCGGTTTTTGAAGAGGAGCCGGAGCCGAGTCCCCGCCGTAAGAAACGCCGCAAGAAGGAGCCGGTGGCGGCTCCGCACTCGGAATCGATCGCCGAATTGAGTTTGGGCGATATTATCACCAGCGATGACGAAATTCCGGCGGCGTCGGACGATGAGGATTCCGGCCGGCCGGCCGCGGCGGAAAAACCCGCCCCCAAAGAACGCCCCGCCCCGAGCGCACGAACAAAGACGAGCGAGAAGACGAATTGGACGGGAGGCCGGAAAATTCGCCCTGGTGAACGCAAAATTCTGCAGTCGCCGCTGGTGCTCACCTTGGGCGGAGGAGGCTTGATCCTGCTTCTGACGGCACTCACATTTCGTTTTATGAACAGCCGTCAGGAAATCGACAGCCAGTTTCAGGAGGCGGCACAGGCGAAACAGGAAGGCAAATACGCCCAGGCCATCAAGGGCTTCGAGCGGTTCCTCGTCAACTACCCCCGCGACTCGTCGACCAACAGTGCACAGATCCAATTGGGTTTGACCCGCATCCAACAACACGTTTCCGGATCATCGCCGGCCTGGGAAGCAGGACTGCAGTCGGTTCACGAGTATCGGGAGAAGTCCAAGGACCTGCCTGAATACAACGAAGAGGCCAATGTGCAGGAGTTGGAGGAGTACATCAAGCGGATTGCCCTCGGCGCCGCCACCAGCGCGAAGTCGAGCCTCAAGCCGGAACTTCTGGAGATTTCGGACGAGGCGGGAACCTTATTGACGCGGATCGGAACGGACAAAAAAGATACCGACGCGTATCTGGCCCGCGTCGCCCGCGTGAAAAAGGAAGCCAACGACGCGATCTTGAAACAGGATACGTTTAACGAGGCAGTCGCCAAGATCAAACAGGCGATTCAGGACTCGCAGGCAATCACCGCGCTCGATGAGCGGCGGGCACTGCTGGCCCGTTATCCGGATTTTGCCTCCAACCGCGAAATCCGGGATTTGATGAACCAAGCCATCGAGCTCGAAAAAGGTTCGGTGCAACGGGAGGCCACATCCGTTGAGGCGGCCACAAAGGAACGCGAGTCGGATGTCGCTTCGGCGTTGTCGCTGGTCCGTCATACCCGTGCACAAGGGGGCAACCAGTCGGAAAACGAGAGCGTCATCGTGCTGGCCGAGAACGCCTGCATGGCGGTCGACACCATCAACGGCACGCCGCGCTGGCGGCGCGCGATCGGGTATGACACGCCGTTTTTCCCGATCGAGCAATCGGTCCCGGATCCGGCGCTGTTAATGTTTGACACGCGGAACAATGAACTGATGCTCGTGTCGAAGGCGGATGGCTCGCTGATTTGGCGCAACGCCGTCTCGGGCCGGGCGTCCGGAAAGCCGGTGATCGACGAAGGCCAAGTGTTTCTGCCGACCGAAGCAGGTGAGTTGTGTCAGTTCGACTTGGAGACCGGTGAGCTGACGTCGCGGCTGAAATTTGCGCAGCCGATCTCGTCCAGTCCCGCCATTTCAGAATCGGGCGCATTTCTGTTCGTCGCCGGGCATCGCGGGGTGATGTATATCCTCTCCCGCCGCCCGCTGGAGTGCGTGCAGGTCTTCGACAGCGGCCATGCGCCGGGGGTCATTGAAGCGCCGCTGCTGACGATGGGGCCGTATTTGTTGGCCATTGAGAATAACCAGGCGGACAACTGCCGCGTGCGGCTGTACGACGTCACTGAAGCGGAGCGGGGACTTAAGGAAGTCGCTTCCTATCAAGACAACGCCGGGCGGATGGGGCACGTGCTCGATTCGCCGGTGTTGCGGGGGAATCGGTTGTTTATCCCTTCCAGCGGAGAACGGGTTACGGCGTTTACGGTGACGCAAGAAACCGGTCAAAAGCCGCTGACGTATGTCGACAGCGCGCAGAACGAATCGCCGATCGGCTGCCCGATTTATCTGGCGGTCGGGCCGGACGACCAGATGTGGATGGCGGCCCGCGATTTGCGCAAGTTCCACGTGACGCTGGACCAAATGGAAGAAGATGTGAAGCAGCGGATGCGGGTAGGCCTGAGCACACAGCCGCTACAGACATCGGGGAACTCGATTTTCGTCGCGGGGCGATTTCCGACGAGCCAGGCGGTCTTTTTCCGCGGCGTCAACCGGCAACAAATGACCGGTGAATGGCTGGTGGTGGTCGGCGCGCCGGTGTTGGCGACGGCGGCGCCGAATCCCGACGATGGCTCCCTCGTTTGCGTCACATCGGCGGGAGACCTGTTTCTGGTGACCGCCAAACGGCTCGCCGAAGGGGGCATCGAAGCACGGCCGCTGACGCAACTAAAAATCCAAGACGACGTCGAGGCCACTTATCATGCGGCGCGGCTGTCGGACGGACGCCTGGCCGTCTACACCACCGGCGAGAAGCCGCATCTGTGGGTGATCAATCCCACCGGCGGGCTCGTCTTTGATCAAGCTTTGGCCGAGCCGCTGCAGACCGATCCGATCGCCTTCGGTCGCGGGCTGATTCTGCCCGCATCAGGCAGCCTGCAAGTCTTGGGGCGCTCATCCGCCAGCGGGCAGATCCAAGATTTTCCGTTGCCGGTCAGCGGTCAAGCGGTCGACCGCTTCCAGGACCTCGTGCCGTTTGAGGAAGATCAGGTGATCGTCCTCACGACGTCAGGAAAACTCTCCCGTTTGCAACTGCGCGAGCAAAATCAGGTCGCGTTCTTCGAAGAGGTCGCGTCGATTCCGCTTCAGCAGGGCGTGGACGTCGGTCTCCGCGTTTTCGGGGACCGGCTGTTGATCGCTGATGCCGAACCCGCACTCAGTGTTCTCAACGGGCGTTCGCTAGAGGTACTGGGCAAAGCAGCGCTACCGCAACCCGCGCCGCGTGCGCCGTGGGTCGTCGACGACCGGATACTCGTTCAAAGCGGACGGGACCGGCTGCTTTGTTTTGAATTCGGCGAGACGCTGACGAAATTGTGGGAGGTGCCGCTGCCCGCAACGTCGCTGGCCGGCGCGCCGCAGATGGTAGACGGGACCCTCGTAGCGGCGCTGCAAAACGGCGAAGTCCTCCGCATCAATCCGGAATCGGGCGAGGTCGTCAAGCGGCTCGATGTGCAACAGGCGATTGCTGACGGTCCGTATTTGCTGGGTAGTCATCCAGTCGTGATTACGCCCGACGGCGGGTTCGTGGCAGTGAAGACCGATGAGGGAGGCGCGGCTCAATGATCTCTCGATTGAATTCCCAGCCGGCGCGGCGCCGCACTGATGGTTGGCTGCGCATGCTGCTGTCGATGTTCGCCTTCTGCGCGGTGTGGCTGTTACTGACGGCGGTTGCCCCTGCGCAGGATCAACAGGCCGACCAGCCGCCTGCCGAGGAAAACGCCGCCGAGAATCCGGACGAGCCGGCCGCCGACAATCCCGAGGGAGAAGCGGAGGCCGAAGAAAAGCCGTTGCCGACGTTGGAGGAGATGCAGCCGCTCTCGGTCGAACAACTGATGAAAGGACCAGCCGAAGATTGGGTGGTATTGAACTTCAAGGAACAGGTCGTCGTGGTGCAGCCGGTCGAACCGCGCCCGAATACGTTGGAAACCTTAGCCGAATGGGCCAAGGAACCTCGCAAATACGAGCCGCAGGACCTCGGACGGGACGAAGAGGGCAATCCGCTCGAAGGGGAGGCGCTGGAGAATGCGCGGCGATTGTGGCGCAAGTCGTTGGCCTATGTGAAAGTGCACATGCCCTTTGACGCGGAGAACATCACCGAGGAGGCCGACCGCGAATATTTCATCAAGACGCGGGAAATCAAGCAAATCATCTATTTCGAAGACATGATGCTCAAGCAGATCGACGCCTTTCTCGACAATGGGCAGATCAGCGAAGCTTATGAAATGGTCGTCGCGTTGCGAAGACGCAATTCCCAATGGCCGGGATTGGAGTTTCGCGAACAGCGGTTGTTGTTCGCTGAAGCAAAGCGCCTGCAGCAGGAAGGGAAACACGAACTGGCGTTCGTCGACTTGGAGCAATTGCACCAGCGCGTTCCCGATTTTCCGCAGTTATCCGAAGCGATGGGTGAAGCGGCCGACGGAATGATCTCCTCGGCCTATGACGCGGGGGATTACCGGCGCGCACGGCATTTTCTGAAGCGTCTCGAAACGCAGTATCCCCAACATCGCACGGCGGCCCGCTGGACGGAAACAATGACAGCCCGCACCGCGGAGTTGATGGACCAAGCGCAGGCGGCGGAATCAGCGGGTGACATCGAAAAGGCTCTCGCGGCGACTGAAACCGCCACGCAAATTTGGCCGACCGCCTCGGGTTTGCGGACGCTCTACGCCCGGCTGGCGCGGCGGCATCAAAAGCTGCGCGTCGGTGTACTCACGCTACCTGGCGACGACGTCTCGCCGTTGGATCGCACGCCGGCGGATGACCGCCAGCGCGAATTGACGCAATCGGCTTTATTTGAGCCGGACTTTTTGGATGAACAGATCGTCCGCTACCGCAGCCGCTATTTGAACGAATGGGAGCCAACCAACCTTGGCCGGCGGATTCGATTTGAATTGCGGCCGTTTCGGCAGACCTGGGAGTCGCAGCCGGTGACCAATGCGATGCCCATGATTCGGCAATTGGCGGACAAATTAAGATCGGACAGCCAGACGTTCGACGAGCGGCTCTCCGACCGCATCTCGTCGGTGTCGCTGAAATCGCCGTTTGTGTTCGATGTCGAATTCGACAGCGTCCCCTTGCGTCCCGAATCGCTGTTTTCTTACGCGTTGAGTGCTCCTGGTTCGTTCGAGCTGTCGCAGCGCGATGCACAGTCCGTCACGTACCGGCGGGCGATTCCCGAACCGGCCGACGAGAAGGAGTTTCACGTCGCCGAAGTGATTGAACAGAAGTACGACACGCACGAAAAGGCGATTCAGGCGCTGCTGCGCGGTCAGGTCGACATGTTGCCGCAGGTGCCGCTGCGGGATGTGGACGTCCTCCGCGATCATCCACAGTTCTTCGTGCATAAGTATCAACTGCCCAAGACGCACGTCGTGCAATTCAACATCCGCAACAAGGCGCTCCGCAGCCGGTCCTTGCGGCGGGCCATGGCGGCCTGTATCGATTCGGAACGGTTATTGGAGGAGTTCGTCCTCAAAGCCCCCAACAATGGAAAGGCGCGGCTCACCTCCGCGCCGTTTCCACAAACGAGTTATGCCTACGACCCGGCGGTGCAGCCGCTCTCATACGACCTGGAACTCGCCGTGGCCCTCTCCGTCGCCGCGCGGAAGGAATTGGGGGGTGCGTTTCCCAAACTGACGCTCCGCGCCCCGCCCGACCCGGAGAGCCGCGCCGTCGCCAAACAGCTGATCGCCGCCTGGTCGCGGATCGGACTGGACGTCACTTTGGCCGACGTTGACGCACCGGTCACCGACGACAATTGGGACGTGGCCTATCGAAAAGTCTCCATGCGCGAGCCGGCCGTCGAACTGTGGCCGCTGTTGACGGGAACCGATCAGGCGGAAATCGCCGACTTGGAACGACTTCCACATTGGTTGCGGCAAAAACTTCTCGAACTGGACGGCGTGTCCGATTGGGCGCGCGCCGAAGGTTTGTTGCACGCCTTGCATCGCGATTTGTTGGCGGAGGTGCAATTGATTCCGCTGTGGGAAACCGATGAATACCTGCTCGTCCGTAAGACCGTGCGGGGCGTCCCGGAAGCTCCCATCTCGACTTATGACGGCATCGAACAGTGGGTCGTACAACCGTGGTACCCGCTCAAATAACAAAATGATCGATCGCTATAACAATATGAACGCATCTCGACCATTGTGGCAGAACCGTTGGGCTGCCGCGGCATCGTTGATCGCGGCGCTGGTTCTCTGTTCCGTTGCCCGCGCTGAAGAGGAAGAAACGCCGATTCCGCTGCCGCTCAAACCGTATGACGTGCGGGTCGATCTGGCGTTCGATGATCACGTGGGGTTTCCCTCGGCATTTCGCGGGCGCGTTTTGGACGAACTGCGCGACCGCTGCGAGGGTTATTGGGGGCGGATGTGCCGGGTCGAGATTGCGGAAACGTCGCGGCTGCTCCCCGCCACTGCGCAAACGCTGCAGCGTCTGCCGGTCGATCATGAAACTCCCGAAGCGGCCGATTGCGACAAACTTTATTTTCTGACGGTCGAGCCGGACGGCGGCGGATATCTGGTATCGGGAAAGTGCTGGGATTCGACGTCGCGGTTCACCAGCGAAGTGCTCTCGGCAAAATCGGTCCGCCGCAGCGAAATCGCGGACCGGCTGTTTGGCGTGTTGAGCGACTTGTTTGAGCCGGTGGTGGAAATCGCGGACTTCGACGAGGAGCAGGTGACGCTGCAGATTCGGGCGGGCGAACTTTTGCCGGATGATCCCAGTCAGACGCAACTGAAGCCGGGGCGATTGTTCACGCCCTTTTACCGCTTCCTCTCCCGCGAAGGGGAGGTGTTGCGAATCCAGGAGATTCCTTGGACCTACTTTGTCGTCGCCGATGTCGATCGGGCGCTGGCGACTTGCGATATTGTCAGCGGCCTCCGAGTTCCGCTGACCGCACGCCGGCGGCGGTTGATCGAAGCCTGGGCGCAGGGCGTGAGCCCGCGATTCGAATCCACGCGGCTGAAGTTCGTCTCGCAACAATTCTCCGACCGCGCTTTATCGGGATTGACCGTTAGCATCGTTCCAGAACAGACCGAACAAGCCACCGAAGAGGGGGCCGATGACGAGCAGTCGGCAGCGGAAAAGCCGGAACCGGTCACGTTCATGTCCGACCGCGAAGGGACGGTGACGATTCCCAGCGACGGCTCACACAAGCCGATTCTGCTGGCCGTTCATAGCGGCAAATCGCTGTTGGCCCGCGTGCCGCTCGTGCCGGGCTTGGAACAGGAATCGGAAGTCCTGCTTCCAGACGACACAGTGCGATTGAACGTCGAAGGCCAGTTGGCGGTATTGGAGGCCAAGGTCATCGATGCGGTCGCCAAGCGGGCCGTGCTGATGGCCCGCACGCGGGCCGCCATCAAGGCGAACGATTGGAAGAGCGTTGACGAGTTCCTAAACCGAATCGACCAAATCACCGGGCCGGCGCCGCTGCAAACCGAGCTAACCATCATTCGCGAACGGGGCGTGAGCATCGCCGCCGAACGGCGCGACGTCTCCGCGCAACGTCGAATCGAACGCCTCTGTTCCCGAACCGGCGAGTTGATCGACAATTACCTCGACCCGGACAAGGTGCGAACCTTCCGCGAAGAAACTGACGAACTTCGCAAGGCGCTGGACGTCAAGTGACGCCGCCGGTGTCGTCCGCATAACGCGCAACTCCCAAAAATCTGCGCAACTTTGCGGCGTCTCTACTCGTATCTCCTGGTTTCCCATCGAGATCGTTCGTCATGAAGCATCCTGCGGGCAGACGACGCGCAACCGGCAAAGTCTTCCGGCAACGTGCCGCAATCGACCCGCGACAACCCGTTCTCTCGTCATCGTTGCCATCAGCAATATTCGCTACGCAAGCGGAAAACTCGCGCGCAGTTTGCCCCGTGTGGAATGTGCAGATTGATTCCGTCACAACCCGCCGAGAGGTGGTAAAGTTGTAGCACCGGCAACCCACTTAAAAAAGGGGACCACGGACCGTTCGTCCGCCGGTGCGGGCTTTATCTCATTCAACTCACGGAATTTCTCAGCTCTTCACTGTCGCGGGCAGGTCGTGTCATGTCCGAGAAAATTCAAAAGTCGCCATATTGGCTCATCGTCTTGTCGATGGTTCTGATTGCCGGCGGATGCGTGGCGCCAGGACGCAATACTCCGTTCGGCACGATTGAAGATCAGACGGCGTATGCGCCGCAGTATCGCGGCTACCGGGGTCCGGAAACGACCGTCACGCCCCCGCCCGGACAATCGACCCGCGTCGACAAACCGGCGGTTACGGTTCCCGATCTGGGGTCACCGGAAGTGATCGAAGTCGAACCGGAGCCGAACGACAACGTCATCATTCCCGAAGTCGAGGCCGAGATTCCCCCTTACGAAATTCTCCCGGAGGAGGAGACCGGTCCGCTGTTCGCACCGCCCCCGCTGACGGCGCCCCGCGTGACCGACGACGATGAGGAGACCGGCACGACGCCGGCGCGTCTGTTATTGGACATCGTCCGGCCCGAACATGCGACGCAAGGGGGGGACGTGCGGTTTGAGGTCACGATTCGCAACCAAACGGACATTCCAGTCGATGACGTCGAAGTCTTCTGCACCTTTGAAGACGGGCTGCAGTTTCCCGGCAAGGTCGAGAAGGAGTTGCGGCGGAATATCGGCGGCGTGGATGCGGGAGATGCACAGACGATGTCACTGACGCTGATTGCCCGCGAATTGGGGCGGCACTGCGCACAGTTCACCGTCAAATCGGCCGGGCAGGAGATCGTCTGGAAGTCGGTCTGCATCGACGTCACGAAACAGTCGTTGTCGTTGGATGTGATCGGTCCGGACCGCCGCAGCGTCGGCAGTCGGGCGGAGTATACGTTGACGATCACCAACATCAGCGACCGCGTGCTCAAGGGAATGCAGTCCACGTTGACCTTCGACGATGCGTTGATCCCCAAAGAGGCGACCGAAGGAGCCGAGGAGGGGACCGATACGCTATCATGGAATCTTGGCGATCTGCAACCGGGCGAAGTCCTGCAACTGCAGGTCGAGTTCGAATGTGGGCGCGCCGCGGATGTGGCCAAGTTCGACGTCGAACTGGCGACGACTGGCGGAGATTCACTCCGCAAGGAAACCGGCCTGGAAATTGTCCCCCCGCGCGGCGTATTGGACCTGAAGCTCCGCGACGAAGGCGAACCTGCCGCCGTCGATGCAGAAATCACTTACGTTGTGACGGTTCACAATCGTGGTTTCCAAGACGTCCGCAACGTGGACATCGCGTTGACGCCGCCGACCGGTTTGAAGTTGCTGGGCGTCGAAGCGACACAAGACGGCGAACCGATCCAATTGCCGCATAAGGTGCAGCAAGGAGGTTGGGACTTCGAGACGATCCCGCGATTCGCCGCCGACAGCACCCTCGAACTGCGGGTACGCGCCCAAGGCGTCCGGGCGGGACATCACAAAATTGAAGCGTCCGTCAAAAGCGACTTGGACACCCAGCCGCACGCGGTCGAGGAATGGACGACGATCAACGCCAAGCGGTAATCCGCCGATTGCGTCATTGCGAATCGCATGAGAATTGCGGTTGACGGTGTGTGGGGTCAAGGCGACGGGCAGTGTTCACTGCGCCAGTCATGGCATCCCCGCCGCAGGTTAAGGCACCAAGAGACGCTGAATGTGGCGGTTATGGTGTTCTTAACACCTTTGAAATAATGGTTGGCAAAGGGGAGGATGCGGTATATCCCCTTGGACGAGCATTCGGAAAATGAGAACATTTGTTTTTATTGTGGCGCCACCGATGACGCTGGCAGCGTTCATGGCGTTCGGTTACGCAGTAGATTGGCTTTTCAACGGACCATTAGCAGCAGCAATTGCTCTCCTTCTGATCGCACCAGGGGCGTTGTCTGCGGCTGTGTGTGTTACTCTAGGAATGCGAAGATACGCGTTACGCGGAAGTTACCCCATCACGATAGTTGTATGCGTAGTCATCGAGATCGTATGTTGCTTTGTGTTATGGCAAACACTTTATAAAATCGTTGTGCCTGGATGGAGATAGAGTCGTCTATTCATAACCGACACCGTTCGTTCGTGGTCGGTCTGAGCCGTTTCACGTTGACCGAAAAACGACGAAGTCGGCCGCTTAGCACGTGCTGACGTACTACGACGCCGACGGCGCGCCGCAGGTGGGATTACGGAATGATCCGCGAGTCGCACGTCGTTCTCGCAATCAAGCCTGTGACGTGATGCGACAGTTGTTTCTTCCTACTGCCGACCGCCGGCCAGCGCAGCGACCCGGTCTCCGACCACCTCCGTATGCGCAGTTCCTCCCAAATCGGGCGGAAGTGTTTTTCCTTCCTTGAGCAGCGCCTTAACCGCTGCATGGACGGCGGAAGCGGCTTGCGGCAATTCCAAATGTTCCAGCATCATCGCCGCCGAAAGAATGGCTGCCAGCGGGTTGGCGATCCCCTGCCCTGCGATATCCGGCGCTGAACCGTGCACGGGTTCGAACATACTCAAATTCCGGCGATCGACGGCAATGTTGGCACTGGCCGCCAGGCCCATACTCCCGACGACAATCGCCGCCAAGTCGGTTAGGATGTCGCCGAACAGATTGCTGGCGACCACAACGTCGAATGATTCCGGCCGCCGCACAAACTCCATCGCCGCCCGGTCGATCAACAGCGACTCGGTTTTGATCTCCGGATAGTCCTTGGAAACGGCGGCAAACGTCTCATCCCAGAGTACCATGCCGTACCCTTGGGCATTGCTCTTGGTGATCGACGCCACCCGCTTGCGGGGACGGGTCATCGCCCTGTCGAAGGCGGCACGGATAATCCGCTCGCACCCCCGCCGCGTAAAGACCGACGTCTGCACGGCCACGTCGTGATCTGAATGCTGATACAACCGTCCGCCGATATTGGCATATTCTCCCTCAGTGTTTTCCCGAAACACGAGCATGTCGATCGACTCGGGCGGCTTGTCCCGCAACGGACTTTGCACTCCTTCGTACAAAAACGCCGGGCGGAGGCAAATCGCCTGATCAAACCGCCGCCGGATTGGCAGCAACAGGCCGTTGAGGGTGATGTGATCCTGCACGTCGGGGTGCCCCACCGCCCCCAAGAGCAGCGCATCGTGCGGAGCGAGTTGATCCAAATAATCCGCCGCTGCCATTCGCCCATGTTCGAAGTAATAATCAGTGCCCCACGGAAAGTGACTCCAGGAAAACTCCGCGCCGTCCAACGCCGCGACCGCTTCGACCACCTTGAGCGCCTCCCGCGTCCCATCGACACCGATGCCGGCCCCCTCGATCACTGCAATCTGAAAAATTCGCACGACAAATCCCGACTTTGAATAGGTTGTAGACTTTAGGCGTTAGGCTGTAGGAACGGAGAAAGGGGGCCTGAGGCACGCAAGGAGTATCAAACGCACGCCAACTGCCACCGCCCTTGGCCGACACTTTCCGGCCACTGACCACTCTCGTCGACACCAAGCCCACGACACCGCTTCTCCGGGTCACGCAGCGCTTTACCGCGACCGACCGCGATTCGTAAAACTTGCGTCGTCAATACCACGATCTCAACGGAAGGCCACAAGAGCCTATTGCTTGCGTGAACTCCGTGGCTAACCCCTTGCCGAAACCTCACCCCACCACCTTATACCGGATCCGCTTAGGCCGCAAATCCTCCTCTCCCAGCCGTTCCTTGCGGCTCGCTTCGTAGCTGCGGTAGTTGCCTTCGTGCCAATAGACTTGGCTGTCCCCTTCGAAGGCCATGATGTGCGTGGCGATGCGGTCCAGGAACCAGCGGTCGTGGCTGATCACGACGGCGCAGCCGCCGAAGTTGAGCAGTCCCTCTTCCAGCGCGCGGAGCGTGTCGACGTCGAGGTCGTTTGTTGGTTCGTCGAGCAGGATTAAGTTGCCCCCGCTGCGGAGTAGTTTGGCCAGATGAACGCGGTTGCGTTCTCCGCCGGAGAGTTTGCCGACCAGTTTTTGTTGGTCCGGCCCTTTGAAGTTGAATCGCCCGACGTAGCTGCGGGCGTGGATTTTGGTGTGTCCCACGATCAATTGATCGACGCCGCCGGAGATTTCTTCGTAGACCGTCTTTTCATCGTCGAGCGATTCGCGGCTTTGATCGACGTAGGACGGCACGACGGTATCACCGACCCGCAACTCGCCGCTGTCCGGTTTTTCCAGGCCCATGATCATTTTGAACAGTGTCGTCTTGCCCGCGCCGTTGGGACCGATGATCCCCACGATGCCGCCGCGGGGGAGGTCGAAGTTCATATTCTCAAACAACAGCCGGTCGCCGAATCCCTTGGAGACCCCTTTGGCCCGCACGACGAGGTCGCCCAGCGGAGGACCGGAGGGAATCTGAATGTCGGCCGCATCTTCGCGGGCGTCGTATTCCTGCGCCTGCAGTTGTTCGTACCGTTCCAGCCGCGCGCGGTTTTTGGTCTCCCGCGCCTTGGGTGACAGGCGAACCCATTCCAATTCTCGTTTGAGCGTCTTTTGCCGCTTCGATTCCTGTTTCTCTTCGACGGCCAGCCGGGCCTGTTTTTGTTCCAGCCAGCCGGAGTAATTCCCCTCGAATGGATAGCCATGCCCGCGGTCGAGTTCCAAAATCCAGCCGGCGACATTGTCCAGGAAATAGCGATCGTGCGTCACGGCGACGACGGTCCCGGGAAAATGCTGCAAGAAGCCTTCCAACCAGGCGACCGATTCGGCGTCGAGGTGGTTGGTCGGTTCGTCCAGCAGCAGCATGTCCGGGTTTTGCAGCGCCAATTGGCAGAGCGCGACGCGGCGCTTCTCGCCGCCGGAGAGCGTGTTGACAACGGCGTCGCCGGGCGGCAATCGCAGCGCGTCCATCGCCATTTCGACAAACCGGTCGAGTTCCCACAGATAGGCGGCGTCGAATTGGTCTTGGAGTTTTCCCTGTTCTTCCAGGACCTCTTCCATTTCTTCGGGCGAAAGGTCCTCGCCGAGTTTCATGTTGACTTCGTTATAGCGATCAAGAATCGCCTGCGACGACGCGACCGCTTTCTGGACGCACTCGTCGACGGTCGCTTCGGGATCGAGACGCGGCTCCTGCGGAAAGTAGCCGACGGAGACCCCTTTGGCCGGCTTGGCGGAACCCATGAAGTCGTTGTCTTCGCCCGCCATGATCTTGAGCAGCGTCGACTTGCCGGCGCCGTTGTTACCGAGCACGCCGATTTTGGCGCCGGGGAAGTAGGACAACCAGATATCGTGCAGGACTTCCTTCTGCCCGAATAACTTGGTGACGCCCTCCATGGTGAAGATGTATTGTTGTGCCATTGTGATTCGTGATCCGTGGAGTATGTGGTTACCCCCCGGCAGAGCCGGGGGCTGGGGGGGATAATGGCGAGCCGTGGGCGTCAGCCCACGGGTTTCGCCCCCCACCGAAAAACGTTGCGCCACCAAACCGGCCGACTGACGCCAGCCGCTCGCCGCTCAACCGTCAATCGCCGCCGAACAACGTGCCCAAAAACGTGACAGCGGCGCTGTAAATGCCCGGTTGTTGGCTTTCGCGGGGGCCGGCGATGTTCACTGTGCGAATTCTATTCGCCGCCAGCCATTCCGCAACCGAGGCCACGTCCCGCTCTCCAAACGGCAACGCCACGTGACAGGGGCGCTGGTATCGCTGTGCTAACCGCTGGGTGAGCGCCGTCCCGCCGGTCAACGGCCGCCGGGCGAGGATCAGCGTGCCGTCGCTGTCGCGGATATTGTATTCGGTCCGCAGGGCATAGTCATCGGATTCGGTTTCGGTCAGCGGATAATGCAGTGGCAGCGGCCCGTCTTCCGCCTTGCGTCCCAGAGGACACCATCCGCCGCAATCGATCCCGGCGATCAGCGCCACGTCGAGCGCCGCCCGGTCGACACCAGTCTGGCCGCCGGAGATGATCTTGTCCACAAGCCTTGGCAACGCATCATCCTTTGCCGTTTTGTGGGCAAATGGTAGGAGGTGAAACGAAAACGGGCATCATAATGCTTGCCATGCGCGGGGGACAAGCAGAGTAGACGCGAGGAGGTGTGAGGCTTGAGGGAACAGGCTTGAGGAAGAGAGCCGCACTCCTTCTGACAAACCCGCAATCGGCAAAAAATCCGAGAAAAGTACTTGCACGCGCTGCGCTGCCGCGCGTTAGACTTGACTCTCTTGACGTTCGCGTCGCTCGTCCGCTAAGCACAGATTCGGGAGACAATAGATGACGGCAGGCACCACTAAAGAACAGACACCCGCCCCCCGTCGTCGCCGACTGCGACGATGGCCCACAGCAATCGCAATGGGCCTGTTATTCGGCGGCGCCGCCGCTCTTGCTGTTTACTACCTAGCTCCGCCTGACTTTGTCGCTACGTCGGTTGTTTACATCGAAGCGAGCCGCGAGCCGATATTGGATGCCGATGTGCTTCCGGCTGAGGATTTCGAAACCTACAAGAAAACGGAAATGTACCGGGCGGTCCAACGGTCGACGTTGGAAGCGGCGCTCGGCGAACCCGTCCGCAACGAGGAACTTAAACGCGACGGATACAGAACGATCGCCGACCTGCCGTTGATCGAGGCCCA
>CALFYU010000075.1 GCA_937952455.1 uncultured Planctomycetaceae bacterium | reverse complement strand
TCTCCGGACAGGTGCTCCCCTAGTCCTACGTCTAAAACAAACGCTTCGCCTTCCTCACCAACGCCGCCAAACTGCTCGGTTCGCCGCAAAAATTCGCCCAGCACGGCGAGTCGGGACAGATGATTTCCCAGTGTCTCCCCTATTTGTCGACCATCGCCGACAAGATTGCCATCATCAATTCGATGTCGACCGACGTCTTCAATCACGGCCCGGCAAAGTTTTTCGTCAATACCGGCTCGCCCCGCTTCGGGCGTCCCAGCATCGGCGCGTGGGTCACCTACGGCATCGGCAGCGAATCGACCGACTTGCCGGGGTTCGTCGTGCTGCAATCCGGTCCCCGCGGTCCGCGGGGCGGCGGACGCATGTGGGGCAGCGGCTTTTTACCCACCACATTTCAAGGCGTCACCTTCCGCAGCGGCAAGGACCCGAACCTCAACCTGTCGACGCCGCAAGGCATCGATGTGCAACGCCAGCGCGAATTTGTCGACGCGGTGCACGACCTTAACGAAATGCGGCGGGCCGTCACGGCCGATCCGGAAATCGCCACGCGGATTTCGTCCTACGAAATGGCCTATCGCATGCAGAGCAGCGCACCGGCCTTGATGGACATCTCCGGCGAAACCCGCGACACGCTGGATGACTACGGCGTCGAGGGGGACAAACCATCATTCGCCCGCAACTGCCTGCTCGCCCGGCGATTGGTGGAGCGCGGCACGCGTTTTGTGCAGCTGTACCACACCGATTGGGACCACCACGGCGGGCCGGGGTTTGAAATCAACAAGGCCCTCAACGAACGCTGCCACGAAGTCGACCGCCCGGCCGCGGCATTGGTTAAGGACCTGGAACAGCGGGGCCTGCTCAAGGATACGCTGGTGATCTGGGGCGGGGAATTCGGCCGCACGCCGCAAGGCGAAGAGCGCAACGGTCTGCAAGGCCGCGACCACCACATCGACGCCTATTCGATCTGGATGGCCGGCGGCGGCGTGAAAGGGGGCCAGACGATTGGCCAAACCGACGAGCTAGGCTACTACGCCGTCGAAGACCGCGTCCACGTCCACGACTTCCAGGCCACCGTCCTGCACCTGTTGGGCCTGGACCACCTCAAACTCACCTACCGCTTCCAAGGCCGCGATTTTCGGCTGACGGATGTGCATGGGGAAGTGGTGGAGAAGCTGTTGGCGTGACCGGGAGGCTTGAGGCGTGAGGGGACAGGCTTGAGGTTTAGGATCCGCCTTTGCCCCGGCTTCGTCGGGGATATTCGGCCGCGAGAATCACGTCGCGCCAGTCGACAATCGCGAGGTCGACATATTGTTCCAGTGCCGCGCGACTTCCCGCTGCCAATTGTAATACGCAGAAACAAATGCGTTCGCGACCATATTGGCGCTCTCGCAGTCCCGCGATTTTCCCAACCATCCGAGACAAAGCCTCTGCGACGAATTGCCGCTCATTCTCCGAATAATCCTGAGTTATCGCAGATAGAACATGAGCGCTCAACTTGGCGGTCAATGGTGCGTCCATCACTTCTTTGAATGCCTTCAAAGCACTTTCAAACTCCTGCTGTGCAATCATCCGGTGATACAAAAGTGCTGAAAACTTGCGTGGCTCGGAGTTAGGCTGGTCCTCTGAAATCGCAGTGTCATACTCCAATTTTAATTCCTCGAATGCCCGTTCGGCATCCAGCAATCGCTGCGTTTCAGGGAGATGTATGTATTTGTCGGGAATGTCAAACCACATCGGCCGCCGCCCATTCCGAACAATGTATCTACCGACTCCGCCCCCCATCCCGTATCCGCTCCAACTCCCCACCCAACCGCTCCACCACCTCCGGATGCTCTGCCCAGACATTGTGTTCTTCAGACGGATCGTCCGCTAGGTTGTACAACTGCCCCTGCGGGCCGTCCGGATTGGGGGGGACCGTGCGTGGTTGGGTGAAGCCGCCGGAACCGAGGTTGCCGGGGATCAGTTTCCAATTGCCCGCGCGGAGGGCGTACGTGTCGCCGATGGCGTGGTGCACGACTGATTTTCGGATCGGTCGGTCCCGCTGTTCGCCCAACAGCGCGGGGAGGATGTTGAAACTGTCCTCGCCGGCGTCGTCGGGCAGTGGAATATCGTTGATCGCGGCGACGGTGGCCATCAGGTCGGTGAGGCAGATCGTTTCGTCGCTCGACGTCCCCGGCGGAATGTGCCCCGGCCACGACGCGACGAAGGGCACGCGATGCCCGCCGTCCCAGATGTCGGCTTTCTGTCCGCGATAGTGCAAATTTGCCCGGTGGCCCCATTTCTCGATGTCGTCCACCGGCCAATGCGAACCGTTGTCGCTGGTGACGATGATCAGCGTGTTCTCCGTATGCCCCCCCTGCTCCAGCGCACGGACGACTGCGGCGACCACGCTGTCGACCTGCATCACAAAGTCGCCGTAATACCCGGCCGCCGATCTTCCGCGGAATTCCTCCGTCGGCACCCACGGCGTGTGCGGCGCGGTGAGCGGCAGGTACAGAAAAAACGGCCGCTCGGAGGTCTGTTTACCAATCCAAGCCGTTGCCCGTTTGCCCAGTTCCGGCAACACGTCAACGTGCCGAAACGAGGGCGAGATCGGCCCGCCGCGCCAAAACCCGCCGCCGTCCTGCCGGCGATGTTTCGATGCGGTCACGGTTTCGGTCGGTTGTTCCAACGGCCGGTTGTTCTCGACAAACACGTACGGCTCCATGTCGAGCGAGGCGGGAATCCCGAAATAATAGTCGAACCCGACGGTCTTCGGGCCGGGGGTCAGCGGTTTGGAATAGTCGACCGCGTGCGGATCGTCGACGGTGATCACTTTATTCGGCGGCGGCAAATCGGGCGCATCCAGATCGGGCGTTTGAAACCCCAGATGCCACTTCCCCACACAGGCGGTCGCGTAACCTTTGGACTTGAGCAGC
The DNA here is from genome assembly GCA_937952455.1 of uncultured Planctomycetaceae bacterium. Lineage (GTDB taxonomy): Bacteria > Planctomycetota > Planctomycetia > Planctomycetales > Planctomycetaceae > Symmachiella. Next base: position 3,441 of record CALFYU010000075.1, on the reverse strand, counting down.
GACGCGACAGTTTCTCGCCCCGGTTCGATCAGCGCGCGGGAATAACCCCAAAGGACTCCCGACTTCAACCGCGACCGCCACGCATACCGTCCGGTCAGCACGCCGTACCGCGTCGGCGAACAGACGGACGAGGGGGTATGCGCATCGCGAAACAGCATTCCGCCGGCCGCCAATTTGTCCATTGCGGGCGTTGCCGTTTTGGTGTCCGGGTTGTAACACCCCAAATCCCCGCTTCCGAGGTCGTCGGCCAGAATGAAAACGATGTTCGGCCGCTGCTCGGCCGAGGCCGGCGCTGCTCCCAAGATGAGCAGCGCGAGGCAAATACCTAAAACGGTGCGAAGGCGTGCGGAAGCAATACAATTCACGGCGACAGGTCTCCCGGCTGTTGGTCGATGGACCTCGTCGGTGTGCATGAACTGCACACGTTCAGTCTATCAACAAACACCCGGCCAGCAAACTTAAGGCCGTCGTCGCGCCGTGCTCCCGGTCGCGGCAGCGATGCTCTACTTGCGAAACAACCGCTGCAGTTGGTTTTGCAGTTCGTTCTCCAACAGCTTTGTGCCGGCGGCCGTGCCGATTTGGCGGGCGAGGTTTTGGAAGATGTCGCGATCGACCTTGGGTCTGGTTAGCGTGCCCGAGATTGGGACTTGAATCACTTGCCCGCGGAAGGCACCCAGCAGCGGATCGTCCTTGAGCCAGGCGTCTTGGATTGGAATTTCCGCGATCAAGTCGATCGATTCGTCCAGGCCGACCGTGCCGCGAGTACGAATCACGACGTCGCGGACGCGGATTTCGAGGCTGTCGTGATACACCTGTTGATGCGAAATGCGAAATGCGACCGTCTGATCGTCGATTTTCATCCAGGCCTCTTCGGGATTGACGATGTTGCTCGTCGACTTGCGATTGACGATCGCCTTGATCTGTTCGGCGATTTCCAAAAACTGTTGTGCCAACGGACCGGGACGAACGTCGGCGGAGTGGATCGACAACTCGCCGACCGATTTCAAATTCTGCCAAATGTCCAGGGGAACCTTGGCCGAGGTCACCGACATCGACAAACGCCCGTCGACCCGCGTTGAATCGGCCAGCATCGGCGCCACGAATTTCAACCAGCCGTGACACATCTCGGGAGAGAGCCGCACGTTTTCCATCACGGGTCCCGCCGGCAAAACGAACATCATCGGATCAGAGTCCAACGTGATTCGCGGTGCAGCAGTGAGCCGGCCTTCACTCACCGGGATATCCAGCGGAGCGATGCGAAACACGCCCGATTTAAGCCGCGTATCGATCTCCGCCTTACCGGCTTTGAGACCGTAGATGTCGGCCGTGTCCCAGCCGAGTTGCAGTTGTCCGTCGAGCCGCGCCAACAGCGAGGTTTCCCTGTCGCTGCCACTGGGGCTCGGCGCACCCAGCGGGCCTTTGATGTTGAAAGGATACGGGCCGGAGCCGGTAATGTTCAGTTCATCGCCAATCAATTGGCGATGCTTAGCCAGCAGTTGTTCCCAATTGCATTGAAGTTTGCCGGTGAGATTGGCATTCATGGCGGTTGCCACCTCGTCAATCCGCCCGCCGGCGGTGATCCGCCATTTGTTTCCGTCGACGCGGACCGACGCAATCCGCAGAGTATCCGCCGCAGCCTCATAGGTCACGTCGGAGGCGACCGTCAGCCGCGGTTCGTTCCACAAGGATTCTGTCTGCACCGGTTGAACGTTGGCCGAGATATTGCGGTCCGGGACCACATTGGATTGGTCATACACGACGAACTTGTCGATCACCACGTCGCTTTGCAGCCGGTGCTTTCCGGCATCTCCCGACAGAATCAGCCGTGCCGACAGTCCGCCGCCGGCGGCTGGCGGGGTGCCGCCAGTGGCCAATTTCAACAGATCTTCCACTTGCGCCGCGACATCGACCGTCGCTGACATTTGCGTCGAGTCGCCGGCAAAGGAAAACGTCATCGGTTGCGCGCGCGCATTAACGGTCGCCGTCGTCACCGTGGTCGACGGTGAGGTGAATTGCGAATTTGTTTGGTCATACGCCCCCGCCGACGCAATCCGCAGACTCGGTTCTGCAATCGTCAGATCCGGTCCGGTGACTCGGAGTTGATCGACAACCACCTCGGCGTCGCGATAGGAAATTGTGTCGGGCGCAATTGTGAGATTGGCCTTCCACTGCATCTCACCCTCGCCCCGCCAGCCATCGAGCGGCATGATGGCCTGAATGTGCGGCAGGATTTTCGCCAAATCGCCCCGACCGGCGACGCTCACGGGAATTGCCTTGAGTTGATCGTCCCATTGTGCTGCCGAGTCGAGTTCAACAAGCAATTGGTAGCCGGTCGCGGACAGTTGCAACGACCCCTCATGAATCTCCGCGCGCGCCCCTTCTTTCCGCGACGCATCAATTGCGCATCGTAAGTCCAACCGCGGCTCGTTCCACGCCACTCCAGACAACCCCGCCAAGTAGAGCTTTTCGATGTTTATGGCGGCATCGGCCGTAACTCTCTTTTGATTGAGCGACACATTGACGTTAGCCAGCAGATGTCCCGCCATATCCAAATCGCCCAGCTCTAAGAACCGCCCCGCTTCCTGTGCGAGCCGGTCCAAATCACATTCCGCCTGCAATTGCGCGGCGCCTGGGTCTCCGGTGACCGTTGCTTTGAGGAAATCGGACGTACAATTGAGACGGATTGACGTCCCCGGCTCTTGCCCAAGTGCCGCCGCAAAATCGAGGGAGATCGGTTCGTCCCACGACAAGGTTTGCCCTTCGTGCACGGCGGTCAATTGCGACACCGAGACTTGCCCCTGCCAGTCCAAGCCGGCGTCCTTGTTGCCGCCCAGGATCCGCCAATCGACGGTCCCGGCTGTGATTTGCGTTCCGGCGCGGATGTGTAGAGTTTCCGGCAGCGTCGCCGCCAACTTGGCGAGATCCATCCGCCCGTCGCAGCGGAACTCGCGGCGGTCAGGCAGCGACAACAAGACTGAGGGCAGGTTGTCCCCCGTCATGCTTTGCAGATCGACTTCACCTGCGACCCGCAACCGCGCCAGATCAGAGTCGACGTCCAACTGGTCGACTCGAATCGTTTCGCCGGTGATCGACGTTTTCACGGCACACCTTAAAAATTCGGCCCGCAATTCCTCGCTCGCGGATATCGACGGTGATGTGATTTGTAACGGCCCTGTCTGCAGGTCCCCGTCGATCTCGTATTGAGCTGCTTTTCCGGCCGTGTCCCACGAGACATTGAGTTTGGTCGTCAACGCCGCCGCCAGTTCATCGTTGAGGGCCATGCGGTCCAAGATCGGCTTCAACGCTTGCGCCGGAAATGCGTCGGTCTCCAGCGCCAATTGGCCGTTCCCTGCCGCAGGCGAGGTCAGTTCGGCTGGCGGCAGCCAAGTCAGTTTGGTTTGCAGCGTTCCCTCGCCGCCGGTAGCCGAGACTGCGATTTCG
>CALFYU010000074.1 GCA_937952455.1 uncultured Planctomycetaceae bacterium | reverse complement strand
CTGATACGTTTCAGACAATTCCAGGTCCGGCTGGTCGGCATGCAAGAACCATTGGTCCAACAACACGCGGCGCGTAAAGGACTTGGTGCCCAGCAGCCCCCGCGCGATCGCGGCGCGGACGGGTGCGGGTAATAGATTGCCGATCGACTTTCGGCTGGGACGTCCGAAACGATCTTCAATCCAGGCGGCGTAGGCGGAAAGCGTCTGTTCGCAGTAGTCGCCGCCGGCACCCAGAATCACGTCGGCCGCCATCAGGCCTGATTCAATGGCCGGCCGAATTCCCTCGCCGCTTTGCGCGGATGCCAATCCCAGCGCGTCGCCGATGAGGAGAAATCGATCAGCCACCAGCCGCCGCTTGGTGCTGCCGTACAATCGGTAGGCGTGTCCCTTATAAGCATCGGGCGGGTCAAAATCGATTCTGGCGGCCTTCCGCAGAAATTGGACGAATCGGGCCACATGATCGCTGAGCCGGCGCTCTCCCTCACGGCCCAGGCCGATATTCAAATAATCCCCCTTGCGAAAACACCAGCCGTAACCTCGCATATCGGCGCAGAAATAAAGCTCGGGGACGTCCGGTTCAACGGCGCAGCTGTGTTTCTGGTCGGCCGACATGCGGAACTCGACCTCCTGCGCCTGCACAATCTGCGTGCGGTGCTCGGCGTCGGGATTCAGCCGCCGGGCCACCGGGCAAAAATGCCCGCCGGCGCCGACCACCAATTGGGCCTCGAAACGATCGTTCACCACGATCCGATCGTCGTGGATGTCTAAGGTCTTTAGCGGAAACCCCAACTGCAAATCGGCACCGCAGCGTTCTAAGAGGTAATGATCGAACTCGCAGCGGCGGATGCCGTAGCTGACGGTTTCGTCGTAATCGGTCCGCACCGCTGCGCGGCCGTCGATCACGCCGGTGCGAAAGCCGCGGATTGGCTGCAGGACGTTCTCGCGGGCGTAATCTTCCTCCAAGATTTGCAACGCGCGGAGAATCGGCGGGGTGATCCAGCCGGCGCAGGTTTTGTCACGGGGAAACGGCGACTTGTCGAGGACGACGACCTCTTTGCCCCCCTGCCGCAAGCGGGCGGCGCAGGAAGACCCCGCCGGTCCTCCACCGACGATCAATACGTCGCACTGCTGTCCGGGGTCTGTGTTCATGATGAACGTGGCGTGCCGGTCGCGATTGCATCGGCGAGCAGCGCAGGTTGATACTCCGCCGTGTAAAGCGACTGGCGGGTCCAAGGGATGTGGTTGTTTTCCGGGTGCGAGAAGACGACCTGGAACAACTGGAGTGTTCCGGCCGCGAACGAAGCGACGGAGCCTTCCAAATACAGCCGCCACGTGCGGATGAACCGCTCATCCAATTCGTCGCGAAACAGGTCCAGGTTGTCCAGAAACCGCTCCAGCCAATGCCGCAACGTTTCGGCATAGTGCAGCCGGATGTTTTCGACGTCCAAAACGGAGTACTGCCGCGTCTCGAAGATGTCCATCATCTGGCGGAGGCTGGGGGGACACGCTCCCGGGAAAATCTGCCGTTCGATCCAGGGGTCCAACGGAGCCGCCGCATTGCGGCCGATGGTGTGCAGCAAACCGAGTCCCTGCTTGCGGAGCGAACGATGGATCACTTCTCCCAAGCGGCGGAAATTCCCGATCCCCACGTGCTCCAGCATGCCGACGGAAACAAACGCGTCATATTGCCCCGTGATTGTCCGCCAGTCGTCGTGGATGAATTCCACACGGTTGCTCAACCCCTCGTGCTCAGCGCGCTCTCGCGCATACTCGATCTGCTCCCGTGAGATGTTATACGCCCGCACGCGAACTCCGTATTTTCGCGCCATATACAGCGCCAGGCCTCCCCAACCGCAACCCGCTTCGACAACGGTTTGACCGGGCATCAGACGGACCTTTCGGCAGACGTGATCCATTTTCGCGATTTGCGCCTCTTCAAGCGTCATGCCGGGATCGCGAAAATAGGCGCATGTGTAGAGCATGTTGTCATCCAGCCACCGGCGGTAAAACTCGTTTCCCAGGTCGTAGTGGTGGTGAATGTTGCGCCGGGCGGCTGAAAGGGAGCTTTTTCCCAAGGACTGCATCCGCCGCCAGAATCGGTTCAGCATCCCGAATTCGGGATACGACCGATAGACGACTTCGCACAAGCGGCTAAGGTCTCCGTCGACCGTGATCCGCCCGGCCGCGTACGCCTCGCCGAAGTGGTAGCCGGGCGAAAGCAGCAATTTGGCGAGCGTGCCCCGGTTTGCGATTGTGATTCCCGCCACAGCGGGCGTGTCCGGCCGGTAAGCCAATTGTCCGTCCCAGAGCGACACATTGATCGGCGGATTCCCGGCCGCTCGCAGCACGCGCCGGACCAGCCAGCGGTCGAAGGATGTCACCGGAGGTCGCCCGTTGCCCCCGCTCGTCGAAACATGCCGATGACCCGGGTGCCTGACGGTGCCCTCGGAAGGACGTGGGTGAGTGATTTGCTCAACGTTGTCAAACTGTTGTGTCACGCGCAGCCCCCAAAACTCAGGGTGCCAATTCTCATCAGTTGGACGGCGAGTTTCCTCAATCACCTAACGGTAAACACGATTCTCCAGAATTTCAATAATATTTTCTGCGAGTCAACAGGACCTCCGTTCTCAGGTCACCGCGCAGCGGCAAAACCTTCGTGACCGGAAAATGATCACGGCGCGGCAGGTTGCTGCAACAGCCACATTTCGGCATTGCGCGATTGTTCCCGCCAACCGAGATTTTCTTCACCGACCGGCGGGTCCCAAGTCACGGTCAACTTGCGGTCTTTAAGCAATTCGGGCGGCACGGGAAACTCCTTGAATTCCCCAAACCCCCGCTGATCAAGCGTCGGCTGCAACCGCTGGTCGTCGGCACGAATCAACGCTTGGCCATACCCGGCGACGCGAATCACATAATTCGCACTCGGGTCCAGCCCTTCGTAGACAAGCTTGGTGCCGGTGTCCATCGTCGTCAGCCACGAGAGCCGTGCGCGGCTGCGGCCGTTGTCCAGCCACCAATACGTCGCATAAGGCGCCCGTACGACGTGTCCCGGATTTGTCGCCGCCGGATTCCAGCGGACGACGTGCGGGGATTTGGCCACGTTTCCCAGATCGTCGTAAAAACTTCCCGGTCCCGGGTTTTCCCAGGTGCGAATGATTTCCAATTCCTTGAGCCGTTCTTCCTCACTGGACAGTTTGGCAATCTGAGCAAATCGGTCTTCCAGCCACCAACGGTTATTCAGCGGATAATCCACGAAATCGAGGATTGCCCCCCGCTCAGCGCCGCTGGCCTGATATTTTTTGACGCTCGTTTGCAGGGCAATCGAGTCGAAGAGGTCCTTACAAAGCGATTCAATTTTCGCGCGCAGCTCCGGGCTGCATGGTTCGGTATTCGTGCGATTGAGAACCGCCAACGCCTGCGTCATGGCCGCTTTCGCGCCGATTTTTGGAGCTTTTGCCAGGATGTTGTTCGCCTCTCGCTCAAGATCGGTTTCATAGAGGAGGCGACGGCGAATGTAGGCGTCGTAATTGGCTCGCAGAAGATTCATTTGCCAGCGCCAATTGCTGCGCAGCTGCGGCGCCTGTTCTTCGAGGCGGTTCCACAACAGCAGCGTCCCCTCGACCGCCCCGTTGTCGGCCAACGAACCTTGCCAATTCTTCTCCAACGCCAAAATTCCATCGGCCGCATCTTCGGCAATCTTGGGGTCGAAAAAGAACCGGCAATATTCAACGAGAATGTCCCGCACGTCGCGCTGCGGGTCCCAGGCGAGCATGCTCCACACGACTTTGTTTACGTCGTCATGCACGCCGTCGGAATAGCTGATGAAGCCGTCCGAGTAAGGAGCGAACATATTATGAATCTCCGCATATTCGCGCGGGCGGGGATTGATCGCTTCACGGCCCAACGTTACCGCAAAGGCGGGGTCCCACCACGGGACGACGTATTGGCAGAGCTTGTTGTGCGTGATGTCGGGATACAGCCGGAATTTGTATTGCGGCGGCAGGGCATTGCGGATTGCCGGAATCGGCGGGCTGGACGGTCCGGCGACGAGGCCACCGAGCCATGTCGGCTGTTTCGTATTGATATAATCGAAGATATATTCGACGTCGCGGCGGCTGAGCCGCTGCAACGACAGCCACATCCGCGTATTGGGGTGCGCGGCCATCAGCCGCTTCGACAATTCCTCCAAGAACGGCA
>CALFYU010000073.1 GCA_937952455.1 uncultured Planctomycetaceae bacterium | reverse complement strand
GCTGCCGGTCGATCTCCGGCGCAAACAACTCGATCTGCAGCACCGGGAAACAAGTCTCCGCCGCGTCGCGCTGCAGTTCCAATTGACGCTTTTTCTCAGCTTGACGGCGATATTTGAGGCCGACCTTTTCCACGGGAGCCAACAGTTCCTCCGCCTTACGCGCCCGCACCAGTTCCTGATGACTGACACTCAGATCGTGAAAATGGGTCAGCAGCCGCTGCACTTTGTCCCGCCAGTCGCGCGCCTCAAGCATGTGCTTGCGAATGAAGACGTTCAGACTCTGAATGTCCTTGACGGCGACGGTCTGATTGAACATCTCGACCGCCTTGCCGCGCATGCCGGTCCGCTTGGTAAACCAGCTTTGATACTCCGCATACGTTCGCGTCGTGCGATACCCGAGCCGCTTTAAGTGCTCGCGGATCTCATCGGACTTTTGCAGGCCCGCGAGATCGTGCTTCAGCTCATGAGGCTCATCGGCGATCGCGAAGACCTTGTCGTCTGATCCATCGGACTTGAGATACAGGATCTGCGCCAACGTAAACGACCGGTTCAACTGCTCGTCGGAAAAAACGGCCGAAATCGCCGTGAGGTGATTCCCGTGCGGTCGCAGAAATTTGACGATGCTCGACTGCGATTCATCGGCCGTGCGGTCGTAGGCCCCTTTGATGTAGCTCTTGGGCGTGCGCTCCGTCTTTCTGGCTCCGGCGGCCACGTTGTAGTTCCGCGTCTGACCGTCGACCAACAACGTCAGGATCGCGTCGACCAGCGTCGACTTGCCCGAACCGTTGTGCCCCACAAGCAACGACGTTCGGCCTTGCGGCTCGAATCGAAACACGCTGCCGTCGGCACTGTCAAAAGTGCCCCAGTTGAAGACCTCCAACCGCTGCAGCCGATAACCGGGGCGGTCAGGCCTCATGTCAAATAGATGGTCCATATGCACAACAAAATCAAACTAAAAAATACCTGCGCGTTTCGGGCACGCCGGGCGCCTTTCAGGCAGTCAAGGGGCGGTTGAGGGAGCGTCGTCGGCCGTCAGGCGCTGACGCAGCCGCTCCAGTTCGTCGATTGGAATCCGCGCCTTGAGTAACTTCCGGATTTCCCACGAATCCGCCTCCGCAGTCAATTTGCGAACGAACTTGAGTTTCTCCAACTGTTTGAACATCGTAAGCAGCCGCCTTCGCAATTGGACCTCGTCCGACGATTCGGGGAAAAACGTTTTCCACAGCTCAAACAGCGACTCTGCCTCAACCACACAACGCTCGTTGTCAAGATCTTCCTCTTCGAACCGGCGATACTCGTCACGCAACAGCACGCACAGCAGCGTGGCCTCATAGCCCAATGCCGTCTTCTTGAACAACCGCGGCAATCGCTCGTATCCCGCGGTCCGTTCGTCATCCCCCAACTGGCGGAGATAGGCCATCCCCTCCGCGCGGTCGATCACCAGTGTCAATCCGATCTCGCAAAAATAGTCGCTCAAATCCGACTCGTGGCTTGTAAGAATCCCCCACGTCTCCTCGTCTTCTTCGTAGATCACTCCCTGCAGCAGGCGGACCGCCGCGATACCCCGCTCCCGAAAATCCGGTGTCCCGCTCATGACGCGCCGCTCCCCGAACGGAGATGCCCGTGCAAGAGGCGAACCCGCTCCGATAAAAACATCACGCGCGGAATCTCCAACAGTTGCGGATCGTCATCGCCGTTAAGATTGACGACGTCCATGCGTTTATTGTCGACGTCGTGACCGTCGTCGTGCGCAATCTGAATATATCCCAACACCTCGATTGAGCCGCTGCGCGGTGGATGTGCGGCAAGCAACTCCGGAAGGCTTACGCGCTCCGCAGTTTGTACGAGGCGTCCAATGTTCGACCGCATCGAACTCCAATCGAGCCGCTGCATTTCGGCCAAGTGCCGAAAGGCGATCATCCGATCGTCTTCGTCCGGTTCATTGTTGGTCAACTCCAACTCGTCGAACTCCACCGGCGACTGCCAAAACGTCCTGCTGAACGCATTGAGCAATTTGAGCTCGGTCTGCACGTTGATCCCGACATCCGGAGGATTCTCCGCCCGCCGCACCGCTGCGGCTTGAATCTCCCGCAAAACGGAGGCCAGCCGCAACCGGCTTGCCCCGGCGCGTGTGTCGAGCAAGCGCCGCAGCGTCGAACTGAGTCGCCGCGTCGTATGTAACACGTTCTCGGCCTCGCTCGACAGACTGTCGATCATCCCCTTCACGCGGGTCTTGCCTTCCGATTGCGCAGCCAGTTCGCTGATTTCATCAAGCTGCGCGATGATCGTCTCCAATTCGTCCTGCTGCGTCTGAGAGAGGATCAGCCGGACAAACGCCGTAAAACTCGTCCCCTGATCCCCTTCCTTGAGCCGGTCTTCGGAATCGAGTGCAAACACAAGAATGTCGCAGCGCGAATCAGCAGATTACGATTGATATTGTTGGACGTCCCGGGTGATCGCCTTGAACGATTCTTCAACAGCCCGGAAGTCCCCCTGCAGCGACACCAAGTCGGAGACGACGTCCGCAAACCGCTCGCGAATTGCGGTGGGACTGTGGGTCAAAACCGTCTCTCCGGATTCGATCGACCGAATTTCACGGTCGATACGGTCCCGCTCGGCGTAAAGATGCTGCAATCGCCGCTCGGGATCGGCCGAGCCGCGGACCACGATATCGGTCAGCGTGTCAATAATCCGCGTCAGCCGCGACTCCGTTCCCACAAAGCCGAGCGCCTGTTCCAAAATCTCGGTCAAGAATTTCAACACAACTTCCGTGTGCGGCGTCAACTGATAGACCGATTCCGCATGTTGGGAATCAAAATAACGCCGCAGCCAGCGCGTATCGCCGGTCGCCCATTGTGTCAGATAGGATTCGGCGCGATCTCGCAATGCGTCCGGCTCGGATTCATGCACCTGTTCCAAATAGTGGCTTAGACGCCGCTGAAGGTCCGACTGCGGAATCGCCACGTTGCCTTCGGTTTTGAAATGTTGATTGAGGAAATCCACGATGTATGCCGCGTGCGGCGACCGCAGCAGTTTTGCCGACGGATTCGTCGAAAAAAACGAAATGAGACGGTCCAACTTCACAAGTCAATGTCTTCCGAACGCGGATGAAAAAACGCAAATCAGCTCCCCTTCAGGATACACGATTTGCCCGCCAATCGGCTAGCACCCGACCCGACCAAGGCGAAATGGCCCCTGTCATTCGCAGCTCGGTTTTATTAACCTATTTGGTGTGCGATAGATACACTTATGTAGGGGAGCCGTCCATGTGGGGAATACGAGGACGCAAGTCGCTAGGGATCGTCGCCGTTCTGTTGGCGTTGTTTTTCATTTTCTCGGTTTTTGTCGTTCCCCGCATCAATCCGCCCCGCCCGACAATCCATTCATCCCTCGTTCCTGCCGGCGGCGTCTCGCGGGCGATTGTGCGATCCCAATCCCCCAAAACCAGCCGTCCGGGAACATTCGTTCCTCCCTATCAACCGCATCACATTGACTTTACGTCCTCCAACGGTCCGGTCGACGTCTATTTCGTGCGCTTCTCCGGAGACGGTCCGCAGGCAGAAGTCGACGAGATGCTCCGGCTCACCCAACAACTCGAGGCCGGCCAACCCCCGCAGGAATTCCTCGCCAAAGGCTCCGGCCAACAAGGCCGAATCGAACTCGCCGGATGGTGGCCCTTCGGATGGGCCAACTCACTGGTCCTGGTCCGCAGCCAGCAAGAATCCGAAGTCCAACTGGTCATCCACTACGGGCCGAACTCCACGGCGCCCGGCGAATAAGTCCCTGTTCCAATCGACTGGCATCACGAAGCGATATTCCCGCCGCGAGCGCTGAAGAACGGGCCAAGCGTCGAGCCGAAAAAACGTCCGCTAGCCATTGACCGCCGCACGGCCGCAAACGGCGCTCTGCGCATGGCCTAACGGTCGCCCATCTGCAGCACGACGATTGTCCCCTCGCGCCGCAACAGCCAGCTCCGATAGGGATATCTTGCGATGATCCTCGCGGATTCCCCGAATTCTGAAACCTCGTCCGGCTCAAACGCGACAATGTAGTCCGGGGTCGCCAAGCGAAAGAAGAGCGCCGGTGGTTGACCCTCTGGCGGAGGCTCGACAAACATCTGAGTCGGGTCATTCCATTTGGCACGCATTTTTTCATCTCGATGAAACAGGAACCAGCCTGAGACCTCGAAGCCGCCATCAATGGACTCGGGCGGAATGCCCTGCTCGTAGATCAATTCATTGACCGCCTGCCACCGGGCGCGATTCCACGACAGAAAATCATGCGTTCCCGCCACAGCAAACACTCCGAAGGCCGTCAGCAGGACCGCGACGACGAAATGCCAGAAAAAACTCGGCGCGTGGGTTTCGGTCAAGGCCAATTGTGCGCACGCACCGAGCAGCAGGATCCCCAGCGGGATGAGCATCAGCACATACCGGTCGAACACTACGACCATCGCCACGGGACCCATATAGATCCCGGCGGCAAACAACGCGAACAGGGCCACGCGAATTAGAAAGTGATCTCGCGGAAGGCGGCGACGGAAGATTTCGATCACGGCGAACGACATCAGCAGCACCAAAATCAGTGTTCCTGCTCCTGCTCCCACGGTGAGCATCTCCCAGTAATAGTTCAGCCGGCCTTCCGCCAGCTTGTACCAGTCCCGGGGATTGACCATCGTCGCCGCACCCAGTCCGGCGTGATTCATCGTATCGCCCAAAAACGGCATATGCCGATTGCGATAAAAGCATCTCGCCAAGTAGACGATGAATGCCAAACCGGCCGCGGAGGTTACGGCAACATGAGACCGATCGGACAGACATCGACGCCACGTCCGCGACAATAACGCGGAGGAAAACGGCAACGTGAACAACCCGGCATAGAGCGTCAGGAACACCGCCATGATCAGCCAGCGCACGATAAATGCCACGAGTCCGTCGTGCTCCAACCTCAGACCGATTTCGCGCTGCTTCAATCCAAGCGCCTCCGACGCAATGTCGAGATAAGCGATGCAGGCGTTGTATCCCATGAGCACCGCAATTGTGATCACCGCCGGCAACGCGGCGCGGACGAGCGTCTTCGTCGAAAGCTTGCTTGTGAGAACCAGGCTGATCGCATAGCCCAGCGGAATGGCAATCCCCACTTGACGCACGAGCGTCGCGGCGCAACTGAGAAAAGTCGCAATCATCACCGCTTTGTAGGAGTCGAGTCGCAAAGCCCTCACAAAAAACGCGGTCGACCAGATCCCGAGGGTCGTGAACGGAATGTCCGTCATGAACATGAACGAATGCAGAAAGTAGATCGGATTGAGCATCAGCGTGAGGCATCCCACAAACGCCGTGCCGCGGCGGACGTCGATTTCTCGCAGCAGCACATAGACTCCCATCACGCCGGCCAAGCCCGCTACCAGCGCCGAGACCCGCAGCACCGTGAACGAAAATCCAAAGGTCCAACAAAAGAGCGCCCCATAGAGCACCTGCGTGAAGAGCGTGGGAGCACCCCAGTCGTCAAAGTGCAGCGTGTGCGTCTCCACCAGCGTCCGCACCGTGCGGGTATAGGACCAATCGTCGTTCAGCGGAAAATCCGCGACCGGGTTGACGACAATTGCCAGCACGACCCAGGTCGCTGTCAGAGCCAAGAGATACCCGCAACTCGTCCGCAATTCGCCGCAACGGGAGGAAGGCTGCTTGGGGGGCGTGTTCGTACGGGGGTCGATTCGCAATAGTTACGTATTGGCCGCGTCGGTCGCCGTGCTGCCGCCGACTGGAACGCGGCAGGGGATTGACGTATTCTTGCGCATGATGTCCGCCCTGGGCGATCCCTCGACAGCATACGCCGACGTTTATGAGTTCTTCAAGAACCAGGATGCCCGGCAAGACAACGGCAATGGAATTTGATGGTCCCGGAACATCATTCAAACGACAACCGTAGCGGCGGCAAACCGGCGAGACGCAATGACTGACAGGCAAGCCTTGCAATTCAGAAGAGCGATCCCCTGGTGGCCGGTCGTTGTCTTCTTCGTCGTCTTCGCAGTCACAGAATGCCTGTATTTCTATGGCTATCACAATGCTCCGCCGGGAGCCGTGTTTGACGGGTTCGTGGGGACCGATGACGACCAGAACATGTATTTCTCCTTCATCCGCCAAAGCGCCGATGGACATTGGTTGTTTACAAACCGGCTGACGCATGTCGCTCACCAGCCGGCGCTCTTCAATCTGGAATGGCTGGTTGTCGGGCGGCTGATGGCCGTGCTGGGCGGGTCGGACCGCTGGGCCTATTCCATCTGGAGGGCCGTCGGGGCGGCGGTGCTGGTGTTCGGGTTTTGGAGTCTGGCCTGCGTGTCGTTGCGTTCAGAGTTTCAACGGCGAATCGCCCTACTGTTGGCGGTATTCGGCTGCGGGTTCGGGTGGGTCTTCCTGATCCTGGAAAAGTCGGGGCTGACGACAAAATGGCCGGACGCGATGCTCGACTTGTCGGACGCCATCTATCCGTTCGGACAAATCTTAATCAATCCACATCTGTCATTGTCGCACGGTTTGTCGCTGCTATTTCTCGCAGCCTTTGTGAGGGGCGAACAAACGGCCAACCTCCGCTGGTATGCGTGCGCTGCCGCGATAGCCGTGCTGCACGGGATGATCCGACCGTATGACTTGATTCTGCTGACCGGCGTCATCCCCTTGTTTTGTTTGGTCGACTTCACCGTCACGCGCGTGTTTTGCTGGAAGAAGCTCGGCCGTCGCGCGATCCCCTTGATCGCGATTGCTCTGCTGATCGGCTATTACGTCTACCTGTTCCATTTTCACCCGGTCTTCAAATACTGGGCCAGCCAAGGAGCCGTCAAAGAGCTGCCCTTGTTCTGGCACCTGTTCAGTTTCGGTGCGATCGGGCTGCTCTGCGCGGGGCGATTGTGCCTTGTCCGCCGATATCCGCTCAACGCTCCGAGCGACTGGCTGCTTTGTATCTGGATTGCCGGCGGACTGATGCTGGTACATGCCCACAAACTGCCGCTGTTCAGTTTTTTGCCCTATAGCCCGGTGTTTGGAATTACGCTCGTCTCCCCCATGGTCATTTTAGGGATGCCGTTGCTTGATGCGTTCCGGGCCAAGTTGAAGAACAGTCGTAAATCAATTTTCATCGGCGCCTTGGCCGCTTTAATTGCAATCGTTGCGCTGGGAAGCGTCATTTGGGTTTTGAAGACGCTTTATAATCTGCGATCGTTTCCCGACCACTACATTGCCGCGACCGACGCCGACGCGTTTGACTGGTTAAGCCGCCACAGCAATGAGTCCGACGTCGTCCTAAGCTCGCTGACCACGGGAAACCGGATGGCCAAACGAGTCTCCGCCCGCATGGTCCTCGGCCATTGGTCCGTCACCCCCCGCGTTCACGACATGTCTGCCGCCGTCGAACGTTTTTACGACCAGCACATGAAACCGGACGAAACCAAGGCATTCCTCGACTCCCTTGGCGTCGATTGGGTTTACGTTGGACCAAACGAACGACCACCTGGATCGGCCGCAATGCCAGAAATTCCCGGACTTTCGCTCAAGTACGCCAACGACGCGGTGCAAATCTATGAATACACGCCGGACTACTAAGTTCAGCTCGCCGACGCTCCGGCCGCCAGGCCGCGTCGCACACGGATGATGCAATAGGCCACCAGAGCGGCATTGACTACGAAGAACACCAGAAACAGCGGCAATCCACCCACGCCGGCGGACTGTTCGTGCAGCGGGAACAACGCGTTCCCATCCAGCCGGAACCAGCGGATGATTTCGCGGATCATGGCCACTCCGACGAGCGTCATCAATAACCCCGCCGACGCCGTCGCCAGCCAGATCTTTTCCAGCCGTGGTGAACGGCGGATTTGCAGCCAGGAGGCGAATTGCACGCCCCAGCCGCATCCGGCCAGAAATACATACGGCCAACCCATGCTCCCCGTGACGGCCTCGCGGACCTCCGGCGGCAGCGCGACGCCATAAAGTGCAACCGCAATCGCCGCCGTGATCAATCCCGAAAGCGCCAGCAGCGACATTCGATGCCGGCCGACCGTCTCCTCATCCGGCACGTCGCGCTGCAAGTACCACAACTGCCAACCGAGAACCAGCGCCAATGTCGGAAAACTGCCGGCGAACCACACCGCCAGTCGCGGCAAGACCTCGCGCGAGCGGTACATCATATCGCCGTCCGCATAATGCTCCGCCCAGGCTCCAGGGTTGATGGACAGCAAATGGTTTTCCGTCCAAGACCAGGCAATGAACGCGAATCCGGAAAAGGTCAGCAGCCCCAGCGGAAACGTGATTAATCGCGGCCAGGCTTGCACGCGTTTGGCCTTCCAGATGTAGAGCAAATAAAACGCCACGATCAGCACCGGCAGAATGGCCATCCACCGATGAAACAACAGCAAGTTGGCGGTGTAGAAATTCCGTTTATAGAGGATCTGCACGAACAACAGCGGAGCGATGCCCGCCGTGATCGCCGCACTGAGCATGAACGGCAGCCATTCCCGCAGCGTCCCCGCCACCAGCGACGGCAGTTGATCGGCCGTCCGCCGTTCAAACAGGCTGATCGACACCAAATACCAGGAGCCGGCCAGCACATAATTCATGAACACAACGTGGATGATCAGCGTGACGATGTACAGCACAAGGTACATCACCGTGGGCCACGGCAAGCCGATCGGAAACATGGACAACATGCGTTCGCCTCGATCAATTCTGGGAGTGCCCCGACGCCGGAAGAGTACCCGCTTCGTCCAGCCAATTTTGAATCCGCGCGAGCGTCTCGGCGTCCAATGTCGCATCGGTGGCCCCCGGCGGCCGCCCGGCGGCTTCCCAGGCGATCAATTGCACCAGTGATTCCAATTCCACCGCCGATCCGGAAAACGGCGGCATGAATGGCTTGGTCCGCTGCAACTGCGCGATCATCAGCCGCCGTTGATCGTCGGACCAGCTACCGGTTAACTCCACCAGTCCGTTTACGCCCCGCATCGTGTGGCAGATGCTGCATTGCAGGCGAAACACCTTGGCTCCCAACTGCAACCGTTGCGTGGGATAATCGGCGGCGTCGCGCAGAGGAAATGGATCCTCCGACACCGAGCCGACCTGCCGCAGTTGCGCAATCTCGCCCGGCAAGATCGAGTTGGAATACAACACGTCGCGTACGGTAAACGGCTTGCGCGCCCCTTCGCGGACGAATTCCCCCCCAGCCGTCGCCGCCAGCGCCAGGGCGCATAGCAGCGTGGCGGTGGCCCCGTTGATATACAGCTTGCCCCACCAGATCGCGAACAACGCATACGCCCCAACCAACAGCGACGAACCGACGCCAATCGCCAAAAACATCGACATCGCCGGACTCCCCCCGGTGACCCACGCGCGGCTCTCGGCCGGCCAACTCATCAAGTACCAGACGCCCAACACCGGCATGAAGATCATCGGCAATAGGAAATGTGCCGCGCGGTGAATCAAAATCGTCCGCCTTTCTCGGTCAAAACGGGGCATGGCGTTGATCACCACGCAGGCCACCAGCGCGGCAATCGTCATCGATACCAGCGTGCGATACAGCAGGGAGGGCCAAAAGCTGGGATTGAAGAATCCGTCCCAAATCGAATGCGTTTCCAGCCAGCGGCCCGGCGTCAACTGCCACGACAAAATGCCGTTGATCCAAAACAGGCTGCCCCAGGCGGCAACGGCATACAGCACCAATAGAGTCATCCGCGCCGCATCGTCCAAACGCGTCCCATAGCGATAAAAGCAATAGCCGGCGACGATCTCCAGACAGAAGAAAGTCCACTCCACCGCCCAGACCCAGTGAAAGTCGCCCACCATCATGCCGATCGTACGGGGACTGATTTGAATCGACGTGAACCACATTCCCACGCCGGTGATCGCCCCCAGGATGAAGCTCACCAGCACGAGAAACTTGAAGAAGCCGTCGATAAACTGCCGCGCCGGGGCACAGCGACCGCTGCTGGCCAGCCATTGGAAATAGCACATCAACATCCCGCCCCCGATCGCAAATTGGGCGAGAAACACGTGCAAGATCCCCAGCGCGCCGATCACAAGCCCTTTCATCAGCGGGCCGAAATCGTTGATGGGATAGTACGGGAAATCCATGGCGGTCCTCCGGGGTCTCGTTGCAGAATATTCTAGGCAAGCGGACCCAATGAATACATGCGTGGTTTTCTCGTCGGGGCGAGATTATCGATATCAGGAATTCGTGCGGCGGCGAGTTCTCAATCTTGCGCGATCATCACGCGCGCGACCCCCCGGCAGAGCCGGGGGCTGACGCGGCGGCGGCGGGTTTGGTATTCTGGGTTTTTGCAATCAGAATGAATGCCCGATCATGTCCCCACACAACGAGACATCACCATGCAAGACGAACTCTTTTCCGTGGACGATCAGGTAACGCTGGTTTCCGGCGGCAGCCGGGGAATCGGTTTCGAACTGGCCCGCGGCTGCGCCCTGAGGGGCGCCAAGGTCATCATTACCGGCCGCGACCACGCAACGCTGGCCAAGGCGGCCGAGGAACTATCGCAGAACGCCCAAACCGTTACGCCGATCGTCTGCGACGTCCTCCAAATCGAGGAAATCCGCTGCTGCGTCGACACGATCCTGTCCGCGTTCGGGCGGATCGATACGTTGATCAACGTGGCCGGCGTCAATAAACGGCAGGCGGTCGAAAAATTCACCGTCGAAGAATACGACTTCATCGTCGACGTGAACCTCAAGGGAGCTTTCTTCATGTCGCAGGAAGTCGGAAAACGGATGATCGAGCAGCGCAGCGGCGCGCAGATCAACATCGATTCGCTCAATACCTATGCGCCGCTCAAAGGGGTCTTGCCGTACGCGATGAGTAAAGCGGGATTGAAAATGATGACGCGGGGCCTGGCGCTGGAATGGGGCCGCTATGGCATCCGTGTGAATTCGCTCGCGCCCGGCTTTACGCTCACTGACCTGACTCGCAAATTGTGGTCCGACCCCAAAATGCTCAAATGGGGCAAAGAGAACACGCCGCTGGAACGAATGGCGGAGGTGGAAGACATGGTCGGCACGGCGATCTTTCTGGCTTCAAAAGCCTCCGCATTCATGACCGGTCAAACGTTGTACGTCGACGGCGGCATCTCCGCCGGCATCTCGTGGCCGATGGAAATCTGACCGGACGCGCGGTTCTCATTTCCCCAACACTTCACCATGCCACCCGCGGGCTTGCGGCACCTCGTCCAGCCGGTAATACCGCATCAGCCAATAGGCATACAGGTAGTCGATGTGGCACGTCATCTGGTTCGTCGGCTCGCCGGTGCTCTTCCAAGCCTCACGGCTGTCGCTCTTCCAGATGTAACCATTGTTTGGTTTGAACGCATCGGCCCAAATCGGGTAGTCCACGTCGACGTTCTCCCCTTCGCGGCTGAAGCGGTCCAAAGGAAAACGCCGCAACTGCTCTATGCCCGTGAATAGCAGGTAGTTGAGCTGTGCCGTCGTGCGCTGCCGCTCGTCCGCGGCGATCATGTTTTGAAACACCCCCGGATGGCTCAACAGCCCGCACCACATAAAATTGCACAGGCTGTTGCGCTCGTTTTCGATCCGCCGCAACGTGTGATACATCGTGCGGCCCATGCGGTACAAAAACGGCCCGTCCATCTGCGTTTGATCCCGCGCTGATTGATGCAGGTCGAGCATCAAGCTGACGTAGGCCGCGTTGGTCACGTGGTTCCGGTCGTTCATCCCTTTCACCAGGGAACTCCCGCCAATCTTTTGCGGGTGGATCAGACTCTTCAGCGGCGCCGAGGACCCCCTGCGGCCCGATCGCCGGCGTCATGTCGCCATAAGGGGTCGGTTTGCCGTCGATATCGGTGATGCGGTAATCGTGTTCCAGCAGATGCAAGACCGCGGCGGTCAAATCATCGAGCGCCAGTTTCTGGTCCTCCGCCGGCAAATCGTTGTAGGCCAGCAGCATCAATGTGGCATAGCCGCACACAACCTGGTTGTAGGTGCCCTTCGCCGGATCGCTGCGGAAGTGGTAGACCGTTCCGTCGGGAGCGGTGTATTTATGTTTGTTCAGGTGAATCGGTTCATCACGCTGCAAAACCGACCGCGCCACCAGTCCGGGCGTCTCGGTGACTTGCTGAAAAAAGTGCAGCCCCTTAAGCAAGCTGGAGATATGTGCCAACGTTTCGC
>CALFYU010000072.1 GCA_937952455.1 uncultured Planctomycetaceae bacterium | reverse complement strand
TTGCGATAGGTGTTCCAGGTCCCGTGCCGATTTCCGCCCAACGGGATATAGAGGTAATCCCGCAGCCAGGTGGAAAGCGAAATATGCCAGCGATGCCAGAACTCGGTAATAGACGTGGAGAAATAGGGCTGGGCGAAGTTCAGCATCAGACGCACACCCAACAGACGGCTCACGCCGCGGGCGATGTCGGTATATCCAGAGAAGTCGCAATAAATTTGAATGGCGAACAGATAGAGACTGAACAATAAATCCGCTGACGTCGCTTGATCGGGGTAGGCAAACCGCGTGTCAACCAGTGGAGCCAACGTATCGGCGACGCCGACCTTTTTGAAGTAGCCCAACACCATCAGCATCAGGCCCTCGCGCAGGCAACGGCCGGTGACGTTTCGTTTTTCGTTCAGTTGCGGCAAAAGGAGCGAGGCGCGCTCGATGGGGCCGGCGACCAGTTGCGGAAAGAAAGAGACGAACAGGGCAAACGTCACAATGTCGTCGCACGGTTTGTCCGATCCGGCATAGGTGTCGATGGTGTACGACAGTGTCTGAAACGTATAGAACGAAATCCCCACCGGCAGCACGACTTGCAGCATGGGCAAATTGGCATGCAGGTCCAGTGAGGTCAACAGGTCGGCAAGTGAGCCGACAAAAAATCCGTAGTATTTGAAGAAGCCGAGAATCGAGAGATTGGTGATTACGCTGACCAGCAGAAAATGCTTGCGTGTGCGCGGATCAGTCGACTGATAGATCCGGCGTCCGCAGTAAAAGTCGACGACGGTTGAGATTCCTAGAAGTGCCAGAAAGCGGTAATCCCACGAGCCGTAAAAAAACCAACTGGCCGCAAGCAGCCATAGGTTTTGCGCGCGCAGATTCAAGCAGAAATAGACCACCAGAACAATCGGCAGAAAGATCAGGAACGCGTAGGAATTGAAGAGCATGCAACGAGGGTGGCGAACTGCGGTGGTGGAAACGTGTGAGTCTCAAACAGGAATTCGCCGAGGACGGCTTGCCGATCGCACCTTCGCCAAGAGGGTGTTAATCGACCGAACTCTGGGCGGAGCAGATGGCAGTCGGGGAGTTTAGCGAAATGGCGAAAACAGTGCTACTTATGATTGCTCGATTCCATTCGCAACGTCCTGCTGGTGAACAGCGTGGCAAATCTCCTGTGGTTCCCGCCGTAAGGGCGCGGCATACTAAGGGGCGTGGGACTCGGACGCTTCGCTCCCTCGTCACGCGTTTTGGGGAATCGTAATATGAAGCGACGCACGTGGATCCTAATTTGGGGCGCATGGTTTCTCATCTTCGGATTAGTGCTGATCTTCTCGCCGCAACCGGGCAGCAGACCTGTTTCATCTCGAACTCGGTGTATCAATCGGCTACGTAATATTTCATTGGCCCTAGAGAACTACCACGACAAGCACGGAACGTTTCCCCCACTCTGGGTCGTTGATGAGGACGGTAAGCCGCTTTACAGTTGGCGCGTGCTGATGTTGCCGTACCTCGACCTTAAACCTTTGTACGATCTTTACAACCTTGATGAACCGTGGGACAGCCCGCATAATCTTCAATATTCCCAGCTGGATATCTGGGCATTCAAGTGTCCGGATAACGAACACGGTTCGGCAACGACAAATTACGTTGCCGTCCGTAGCAAGCATGGTCCGTGGCGGGGAGCCGATCCGGTGTCCAGAGATGAACTCACCGACATGCCCGAGGAGGCGATCCTGCTGGTCGAGCAACATGGCGAAAAAATCCATTGGGCTGAGCCGAAGGACTTGGACTTGACCACGCTTCCGCTGCACATCAATGACGCGTCCGGTCATGGAATTGGCAGCCTTCACAGCGACGGGGCCAATGTGGCGCTCTTGAAGAACGGCCGCGTGGAGTTTTTGAAGGACTCGTTGAGCGGTGCGGAATTAGCGAAACGGTTGGGCGGAGAATCCGGCGCGAGTCATTAGCCGTTCATGCCGTCGTGTTCTGCTCCGCCGGTGCCGGTTCCTGAATCAATTGCCACTTGAGCACGAACAGGCTGCCTTGGCCGGGGAGAGACTCGACGAGGATGTCGCCGCCGTGTTCACGGATGATCTGCCGGCTGACCGCCAAGCCCAATCCTGTGCCGCGTGCGCCCTTGGTCGATTCAAACACCTGAAAGATCTTGCCCAACAGTTCCTGCGGGATGCCCGGACCGTTGTCCGAGACCAGCACGTTGAGGGCGCCACCCCGTGGGTCGAATTCGGTGCTGACAATCACGCGGGCATCCTCCCGCCCTTCGACGGCGTCCATGGCGTTGGAGACGATGTTCAACACCGCACGGTGAATCCCGTCGGGATCGAAGTAACTTGCCGGGACGTCATCCGCCAAGCGCCGCTCGAACTGGATGTCGAGTTCCGTCGCGCGGGCCTGCATCAGTTCGCAGACGTCGGCAACTGTCTCGTTCAAATCGGCTTCGACCATCGCCGGTTGGCGCTCCTTGCTCACGGTGAGCATGTCCATCACCAGGTTGTAAATCTTGGTCTGGTTCTTATCGACGATGTTCCAGCCCTTGCGGACGACCTCTTCGTTGAAGTCCTTGAGTCCCATTTCGATCAAGTAACTGCCGCCACGGACTCCTTGCAGAATGTTCTTGATGTGGTGGCTGAGCGTGGCGATTGTTTGCCCGATGGCGGCCAAGCGTTCGGCCTGCACCAGGGCCTGTTGATAGCGGTTGTCTTCAACCGCTAGCGCCGATTGCCGACCGATGGCCACCATCAGCCGCAACAAGTCGTCGTTGAACTTCGAGATATTGCCGCCGTCGAGCAACACCCGCTGCGGGGCGGTGGTGATGTCGACATAGATGACGCCCATCAGTTCGTAGCGGCCCTGCATGGGGACGCAAATCGCTTCGCGAATGCCGGCTTGGAAGATGCTCTGGCCGGCGGTAAAACGAGAATCCGACTGCGCGTCGGAGGTGAGCACCCCTTTGCGGTTGCTAACAACGCTGTTTATGATCGTGTGCGAAATCGGCATGGGTGCGGACTGGTCGACCCCCCGCCGGTAGCGGATGGCCTGCGGCGATAACTTGCCGGTGTCAACGTCCCGCAGCAGGACGCAGCCGCGGTCCGCGCCGACCACTTCGATGGTCAAATCGAGTATCCGTTCCAAGACCTGTTCAATGGCGGCCGAATGCCGCACCGCTTCCTCGGAGATACGATATAAAACTTGCAGATTGGCCAGTGACTGGGCGACCGAATCTGGTTTCAGGTCGTGGACCTGCGTGACCAGGTCGCGGCCCACCTCGTGTCCGATGCTGCTGACGATGCTGGAGAGGTCTTCGGCGTCCCGTTCGGGAACAAACGCGATCCGTTGCGAGGCGTCGGTTCCCGCCGCGCGGTCCGTAGCGTGTGAAAACAGCAGGATGGTCCGTCCGACCTGAATCTGGTCGCCGTTTTTGAGTTCGCGGCGGCGGATCGACTCGCCGTTGACATAGGTGCCGTTGGAACTGTTCAGATCGGAGAGGACGAAGTTTCCGTTCTCGGCTTCGACGCGGGCGTGGCAACGGGAGATTTCGGTGTCGTGCAGGCAGACGGGGTTGACCACGTCCCGGCCGAGTCCGAGCGGTTCATCGGCGACGTCAAAACGCGCGCCTTGATCAATGCCCTGGATGACCAGCAAGGTTGCCTTATCCACGATTGAACTTCCGCAGCTCTGGGAGGTCGGCGGTTCCGCCGTCGGTGACCGGCGGCTCCCGGCGGCCGCCAAAAATCTGCCCTCCCATCATAGCAAGCGGGAGCGGTGCGTGTGGAGTCCGCTGCGGAATTCTGCGGCAAGCCTAAGATGCTTCAATCGCGACGGGCGGCGGCAAGAAGTTGTTCTACGGCCTGAATTAACTCGGGGAACTGGAATGGTTTGGCAAGATGCCGTTGTGACGCGGCGGCCAAGGGACTGTCTGGCACCCGCGCGGCACCGATGATGACCTGGGGAACTCCGCGCCACCGTGCCGACGAGGTTTGTTGAGCGGGGAGTGAATCGGCATCGATCACGACCACGTCTGGGCGACTTTGCAGTTCGTGCGCCGTCAGCGGTGCGGAATGTGCGGCACGCTCGACGATGAATCCCCGCGGCGCCAGGACGGCTTGCAGGACTTCTTGAGTTTCCGTAAGTTCGTCCACGACGAGGACATGTTGCCCGTCATTCACGGTGAGTCTTCCTTGGGGAGCAGAGAGAAACGCGAGGGGCGGCGGTGGGGAGATGTCGGCGGGACCGTCAACAATCAATTGAGGAGCGGGAGAATACCCGGTCGGGGCGAACGTGTCAAAATCAGATTGACCATTTTGGAGTAACGAGATAAGACAGCCGAACCGGGCCGCCTTTGCCCCGTCAATAGGCACTGCCGGGGCGTTCAGATATACTGACCGCAGGCGGATTTCCGTCAAATCGGCGTGTTTCGACGTAGTGAAGAAAAGCGGGACGGAGACAGTCGCCTATTTGTGCCATGCGTTCCCGCACAACCGCGCTGAAGGCGTCTAATTCCAGAGTTGAACCGATTGGGGAGTAAATAGACAGTATGCGACAGCTATCGCGTAGCGTTTTGAATATCTTGCTTACGGCAGTGCTCATCGTCGCCGCGGCTGCAGTGTCGCGAGCCGACGAAGCGACCAAGGCGATCGAGGCCCGCCTGTTGGACGGTGTGAAATATCTCGCGTCGGATGACCTAGAGGGGCGCGGCGTGGGGACGGCGGGGTTGGACACCGCAGCGGAGTATATCCGCGACCAGTTCGAGAGAGCGGGCCTCGACGTGCATGCGGTGGACGGCGGTGCCTATCAAACCTTTGAGATGACGATCGGAGCCAAGCTGGGGGCCCCGAATTCGCTCGCGCTCACCGGTCCCGACGGCAACGTGCACACGCTGAGGATCGACGAGGACTTCACTCCCCTGTCGTTTGGAAGCGGCGGCACGTTTTCCGGCGAAGTGGCGTTCTTGGGTTAC
>CALFYU010000071.1 GCA_937952455.1 uncultured Planctomycetaceae bacterium | reverse complement strand
CGCGCGGTTCGCCTCATCGCGCAGTGGGATTCGCCGACGATGCCTTCGAATTCGCTGCAAAAATCAGAATTCCCACGACCAGCCCCCAACCGAGCGCCATTCCAGCGCCCCCCGCCGGCCGGTTGACGAACAGCACCGGATAGACATTGGCCCCCACGTGTATTAACGCTGCTGTGAGCAGGCTGCCCGTGAGTTCGCGCGCAAAACCCAAAACCAACCCAGATAGCGTCGTAAACAGCAGCGCCGACCAGTTGACCGCAACGCGATTCAACAACGGATTGTAAGGCCCCAGCCAATGTCCGATACCAAACAGCAAGGCCGTCAGGAACAGACTGGCCCCGAATCGGACGGCGCCGATTTGCAGTGGGCGGCCAAGAATGTGGTTTCCTTCTGACTGAAGAAAGCCACGAAAAAACAACTCCTCGCCGAAGCCCACGAACAGCACTTGGAACACCAGCGTACTCGGCCAGAACTCGGCGACGCGACTTTCCAGGGTCAACTTGCCCAGCGATGCTTCCAGAGCCAGCGGAAGGATCGCCAGCGGAATCGCGCACAACAGGCCCAATTTCAGTTCCCGCGCGGGGTGTTGCGACGTCAGACCGTAATCGGCACGGGACCGTTTCAAACTGAACAGCGCGACGGCCGCTACGGCGATCATTAGCACGTGCGAGGCATAGTTCCAGCGAAGCTGTTCCGCCTGCCAGCGTGCCCAGGAGGTCGTGTCGAACCACTTGAGGCTTGCCAATACGGCCGCCATGACAAGCAGTAGCATCCCCAGCGAAACCGCGCGTCGCGAAACGCTCGACTCGCTGGTCCTACCGGGAGCGCGCGGCATGGATTGTCCTCTATTGAATACTCGCGACAGTACGGGCCCGCGCGATGAGACTCACTCCCAGGCCAACGTCCGCTGCCAGCTCGCTTTCAGATCCCGCCAGGGTGAGTCGATCACTTCGTAGCCGCGGATGCCGCGGAACATCACCTTCTCGCCGTCGTTCACGACGCCGATCTCCGTCAGCGGCAAGCCCTCGAAAATCGCCTTCAATTCTGCCTGGCAATTGGGGGGGACTTCGATCACAAAGCGGGTGTTGCTCTCGGAGAACAGTAGCACGATGTCGTCGTCGGTGCGGACGGCCTCTCCCAGTGCCGCCAACCAGACCTCCGCTCCCAACTCTCCGGCGAAACTCATTTCCGCCACGGCCGCCGCCAACCCCCCTTCGCTGAGATCGTGGCAACTCCGGATCAGGCCGGCATTGATCGCCTGGTGCATCGCCCGGAAAATCTTCGGAGCCAACGTCGTATCCACTTGCGGCACCGCTCCGCCGCTGAGGTTGTTCACCAGACCGTAGTGGCTGCCCCCGAGTTCATCTTTCGTGGCCCCAACTTGATACAACGCATAGCCCGCGTTTTTGAAGTCCATCCTGACCGACTTGCGGCCGTCGTCGGTCTGTCACACCGCGCGAATCAACAGCGTGCTGGGAATGGCCACCGTCTGTTTTTCCCCCGACCCGTTGACGAAAGAAAACTCGTTATACAAGCTGTCCTTGCCGCTGATGAACGGTGTGCCATAGGCCACCGCCACGTCGTAACAGGCCAACGCCGCACGCACCAAGCTCCCCAGCGTCTCGGGCTTATCGGTGTTGCCCCAACAGAAATTGTCCAGCACGGCAATTTTTGACGGATCGGCTCCGACCGCGACACAGTTGCGCACCGCTTCGTCGATGGCCGAAGCCGCCATCCAATAAGGATCGATGTCGCCGTAATACGGATTCATCCCGCAGGAAACCACCAGTCCCCGCTGCGAGCGCAGATCAGGACGGACGACCGCCGCGTCGGAGGGACCGTCGTTGGCCACACCCACCAGCCGCTTGACCACACTCCCCGCCTGGACCTCGTGGTCGTATTGCCGGATCACCCACTCCTTGCTGCAGACGTTGAGCGAGCCGAGAATGTTTTTCAGATCCTCATCGTAGCGCGGTTTCGCCGGTAACTCGACGGACGAGGCAGCCGCGGGCGCATAATTCGCCTCGCGGATCACCGGTGGACGGCCGTTGTGCAGAAAGTCCATCGACAAATCCGCCACCTGTTGCCCGTCGTATTTAAGCACCAACCGTCCGGTGTCCCGAAACTCGCCGATGACCGTCGCCTCCACTCCTTCGGCGGCGCACAGGGCGTGGAACTCTTGCCAATTCTCCGGCGGCACAGAGAGCACCATTCGCTCCTGAGCTTCAGAAATCCAAATCTCCGTATACGAAAGGCCCGTATACTTCAGCGGGGCTTCTTCCAGCCACACCTCGGCGCCGACCTCTTCCCCCATCTCCCCGACCGCGCTGCTGAAACCGCCAGCGCCGCAATCGGTGATCGCCGTGTAAAGCCCCCGGTCGCGGGCGGCAAGAATCACATCCGCCACCATTTTTTCCGTGATCGCATTCCCAATCTGTACCGCTCCGCCCGAAAGCATTTCGCTGTGTTCGGTCAATTCGGCCGAAGAAAACGTCGCGCCGTGTATTCCGTCACGCCCCGTTCGCCCACCGACGGCGACGATCAGGTCTCCCGCATGGACCTGCTTCTCTTCCTTGCCGACCGGAATCATCGCCACGTTGCCGCAATAGACCAGCGGATTGCCGAGATACCGTTCGTCAAAATAGACCGCCCCGTTGACCGTCGGAATGCCCATTCGGTTGCCATAATCCCGCACGCCGGCGACCACGCCTTGCGCAACCGCCTTGGGATGCAACACACCCGGCGGCAAATCATCGTACGAAATATCCGGCGGGGCAAAACAAAAGACGTCGGTGTTGCAAATCGGCTTCGCCCCCAGACCCGTCCCCAGCGGATCGCGAATCACACCGCCGATACCGGTGTTCGCCTTTGAAACAGACATGCTGCTGGTCATCGAACGTGACAATGCCCGCGTTGTCCTTAAAGACGCTGACGCACCAATCATCATCTCCCAGGTCTTCGCGAATCTTGACCGTGGCGGCGAAGATCGTCTCCTTGAGCATGTTGTCGAACAACCGCTCTGACTTTCCGTCGTGGTAACGGACGCGGCCGCCGAGCGTTTTGTGCGAACAGTGCTCGCTCCACGTTTGGGCGACGGTTTCCAGTTCCACGTCGGTCGGGTCGCGATCCAACTCGCGGAAATGACGTTGTATCGTCTGCATCTCGCTGAGATTCAGGTACAACTGCCCTTCGGTGCTGAGTCGTTCCAACTCTTCATCCGACATGGTCCGCAAGGGAACGGTCGCCAACTCGAATTGATATTCGCTGCCGATTCCCAAATTGTCCAAATGCAGCGATCCCGGCACGACCTGTTCGATGGCGTCGTTCGCCAAAATCTTTTCCGCAATGCGGGCCACGTCCGCGTCGGCGGCACTCTCATTGAGCCAGTACTTGCGGCAGGTGCGGACCGCCTGGGCGTCGAAGCCCAGTCCGGACATCGCTTTTTGCGTGCTGTGGGCCACGTTGTCGGTCACGCCCGGTTTGTACAACACGTTGAGCAACCGCCCGCCGCCGCTCTGGGCGTTGCCGGCCGTGTCCAAGCGGTGCACGCGAAAGGTCTCGACGATCGTATCGGCCAACAACGTCTCCGCGACCCGCTGCACGCTGTCGGCGTCGAGTTCCCCTTGGATCAAAAACGAGCGTGCCGCTCGCACATCACTGACCGAGGCGGCGCCCAAGACCCGGCATTCCTGCAACACGCGGCGCCCCTCGCGGTCAACTTGCCCCGCCGCCGGTTCAATTTCCACTTCCCAAAGCATCGTCATCTCGCCATCGAGTCCTTTTTTCGTTCGCAAACCGATTCGCGCCCCCCCCCGGCGGAGCCGGGCGCTGACAGGACGTTGGCATGCGAAATCTCCCATAGCCCCCGGCTCCCGCGGGGGGGTTACGACCGCATTGTCGACATCGCTCGCATGTCCCAATCAGCCCTTAACATAGTAATCGCCATGACCGCTGGGAAGTTTCGCCGCCGCACCATTCGGCATTTTCGCCGGCACACGCATCGACCGGCCGTCGTTCCCCCGCCTACTCCAACGCCTCCCGCTTCTCCTTCGCCGAGCGGAGTTGTTCGGTCAGCGCCTGCGTATCCTCGCGCTCAATCGCGGTGCGCAGCGCCCGTAGTTGTGATTCGAATCGATCCAAGCCGGTCAGCATTGCCTGTTTGTTGCCCAGGAAGATCGCCGACCACAGGGACTCGTCACCGGCGGCAATGCGGGTCGTGTCGCGAAAACCGGTGGCAGCAAACGGGCCGTTTTCATCGTGGAGTGTGGCCGCCAAAGCCGACGCGATCAGATGCGGGACGTGGCTGGTTTCCGCCAGAATCTCGTCATGTTCCTGCGGCGACATCTCCACCACGTCCGAACCGACTTGCCGCCAGAATTCCGACACGCGGACCACTGCCGCCGGGCAACAACCATCGTGCGGCGTCACAACGCATACGCGGTCGACATACAGATCGGCGGTCGCATTTTCGAAGCCTTGCTTCTCCGAACCAGCCAACGGATGCGCGCCGACAAAATGCACGTCTTCTGGGAAAATGCCGCTCGCGGCGGCGCAGATCGCCCCCTTGGTACTCCCGCCGTCGGTCAGCAGCGTCCCCGGTCGACAAGACTTCGCCGCCTGACGCAGTCCGTCGATGATCTTGTCGACCGGCGTGCAGAAGATGATCAAATCCGACTCCGCCGCCGCCTCGGCGAGATCAACGAAACCCTCGTCAATCAATCCGGCCTTTCGGGCTGACTCCAAACGCTGCTTGTCGCGGCCGACTCCGATGATCCGCGCAGCCAAATCGCGCTGTTTGACGGCAGCGGCCAGCGACCCGCCGATCAAACCGACTCCCACGATACAAATCGTTTGAAAACGGCCGGAGGCTTCCCTGTTGGAGATGGGCATAACGGGTGCATTCTAAGTTGCGCGACCGGGGAAATCCACCGCCTGCGACATTAGGACGGCCGGTTGTCGAACCGGCGACTGGCCGTTTTTCCCTGTTTATCATGGCGAAGCGGCAGGAAATTCAATAAGATCGAGCGTTCATTTCAGCGCGGACGCAGTCAATTCGACGACGCGCCGTGCAAGCATCGTCGCGCCTTACTTTGGGAGGGCATCGCGATTTGCCTTTCCTGTCGGGCGCCCGTTGTCCGGAAGCCCAGTCTTCGGAAAAGACCAAGTCCTCGGGAAAGCAGAGAGCATACATGTCCAAACACCAAGTCGCAGATCTTCGCAATGTCGCACTCGTGGGCCATGGAGCTGTGGGAAAGACCACCTTGGCCGATCTGATGTTGTTCAAAGGGGGCGTCGGCTCGCGGGCCGGTTCCGTGGACGACGGCTCGAGTGTGTTGGACATCGACGACGAAGAGAAACATAGCAAGCACTCCGTCTCCTCCGGAATGGTCCATTTCGAACACGCCGGTAAACGGATCAACATCTTCGACACGCCGGGCTATCCCGACTTCATCGGACAGGCGATCGGCGCGCTGCGGGGCGTCGAAACAGCCCTGGTCGTCGTCAGCTCCACAGCCGGCGTGCAGGTCAATACGCGGCGGATGTTCAACGAAGCCGGCAAAGCGGGCATCGGCCGCGGCATCGTGATCAACAAGATGGATTCGGACAACATCCAGTTCGAACAACTCATCTCCGGTATTCAAGAACTCTTCGGCCCGCAGTGCGTCCCCTTGAACCTGCCGGTCGGATTGGGCGCCGATTTCAGCGGCGTGGTCAGCACGCTGAAAGTGCCCGGCGACGTCCCCGCCGGAGTCGTGATGGACCCGGCCGAAATCAATCAGCAAGTCATGGACGCCATCGTCGAAGCGGACGAGGCGCTGATGGAGCGGTTTTTAGAGGGAGAAGAACTCGCCCCGGCCGAGGTCGGAGCGGGACTGTCCAAAGCCATCGCCTCCGGCACGTTGATTCCGATCTTCTGCCTCAGCTCCAAAACCGACGTGGGTGTCTCTGAACTGATGGACGCTATCGCCGCCTCGGCGCTCGATCCCACGGCCGTGCCCCGCACCGCGCGCGACGCCGACGGCAAG
>CALFYU010000070.1 GCA_937952455.1 uncultured Planctomycetaceae bacterium | reverse complement strand
GCTGTGCCGCCGCGTCCTGCCAGCGACAACCACGCCCCGTCCAGCGCCGCAAAATCCGCCGCCTGCCAGGTCTCCGTCGCGTCGCCCAGACAAACGTCCGAACCCGGCACCAGCCGCAATTGGCGGCGAAACTCAGCCGGAGAATACTTCGCCCCCCTCCGCTTCAACGCCCGCTGCAAACGCAGCCGGTACTGCAACTCCCTCCGCTCGTGCCAACTCAAGCAATTCGCCATCACTCAAACGCTCAAGTTCATCCACGGCGTCCTCGGGGACTGCTTCCCCCCTCCAACTATTGGGCGGACGGTTGCGCAACCACAACGTCATCGCCGGCACGCTCCCCTTCATCGCCTGCGCATAAAGCGCCGCCTCCACGTTGTACGTCAACAACGACTGCGCATCGTCGTGGTCGCTTTGAAATTCCGCGCATTCCCGCAGCGTCGTCAGCACCGCCGAATAAGGGACACCAATTTGCGCGCAAATCACCGCCGGACTTGCCCCTCGCAACAGGAGCTGCAAGTACGCCCGCTGCTCGACATCCGTCAACAACCGCGGCCCCACCCGCCGCACCAAGGTTTCTTCATCACTCATTCTCGCCCCTCGCATTCAACTCGTCGTCGGGTGCCACTGGCGGCTCTTCCGCCGGTACCGCCAAAGACGCTCGGTTCCCCCGATTATCAAACACATAATAAACCGGTTCCGCATAACGGCTTTTCTCATAGGCCGTCTGCGAAACGAGCGTCTTGCCCCCATCGGCCCGGCGGCGGGTACCCCACAGCGCCGAATGCCCCGACCGGGACCGCGTCCGCGGATGGGATTGCCCCACCCGCAAAAACCCCGCCCGCTCAAAGAACGGATTCACGTGCCCCATCTGCGTCAACGTCTCGATCCAGGGCCAGGGGCAGAGTTCACAACTGCGCCGCACAAACGCCGTCGCCAATCCCGCGCCGCGATACACCGGATGCAAAACCACCCGCGACAGATTCACCAACTGCCGATTGAGCAGCCGCAGCTTCACCCGCGACCATTGCCCCGACATCCCGAAAAACAGCCGCCGCTGCCGCAGCGCGATCGGCGGGGCGGTAAACAGGCAAATTCCCACCGCCCGCTCGCCGTGCCAAAGCACGGTCACGAATCGCGTCAGCCCGACGCCGTGGCTGCGATAATGCCACCGAGCGAAGTGCGGCCAGTCGGACTTGGTCCCGCGGCTGATCCACAACTCGCCGCCGAAACTGACGCTTTTTTTTTACGTTCGTGCCGCGACACCAGCGGAGGCCCGTCCAGCGCACACCGCACATGCAACGTCGGTTGTAGATCGGCCAAAATGTCCTCGTGCGTCGTCGCCAACAGGAATCCCGTTTTTGATGTCCGCGCGTGGCGGGCCAGATTAAATGCGATCACCTTGGCCAGCGTGCGATCCAAAGTCGCGGTGAACTCATCAGCCATGATCCACCGCGGTCGTTGCCCCAGCGCCCGCGCCAAACGGAATCGATACCGTTGCCCGTCACTCAATTCGCTCGGACGCCGCAACATGAGGTGCGCTTCCCCCACACCGCATAGCGCCAGCCGCCGCGCCGCGCCGTTGAAACATTCGCCAAGCCCCTCGACCAAGATTGACTCTCCCAACTCCAACCGGTCAATGTCGACCACTCCCGGCAACTGCGAGGCCGCAGCCCGCATCAGGCTCGATTTGCCCGAACCCGATTCCCCGGTAAAACTAACGACGTCCCCCGGCCGGATGGGCAACTTCAAATCTTCGGCGATCACATGCCGCCCGGTCTCAAAACCGACGCCAAAATGATCCATCACAGCCGACGCCCGCAGGCTCATCTGTTTGGGCAAAAAATCATGAGCTACCGAAACTTTCAAGGCCGTGTTCTCCGCAATTCCAACTTCGTTTGTCGCCTCGGCCAACGATCTCAAAATCACTGGCTCTCATCCCGCAACTCAAAAGAAAACAGCTAGCGGGCACATCCAACCGCCGGGTGCCCATAAATTTGCAACAACGGGTGCCCTGGCGGCTTGCCTGCCAGTGCGCACGAGGAATGATGTCGGAAGGCATGGAAAACGGAATCTGACGTGGCACTGGCGGACGAGCCGCCAGTGGCACCCCCAATCCGAACCATGCGGACGAAGGACTGGTTCAGTACTATTGGAAGGGGGAACGTCCGTCTCGAAGAAACTGCACTAGACCCGCCGCGGCAATTCTGCGACATTCCCGACCCTCTCTCACTCTCAACGATCACGAAAACTTTTCTACTCTCTCACTTCAAGCCGACCCCGTTGCGCCAAGTGTCGCCCTGACATAGCTCAGCGACCGCACAGGGCCGCCAGGAGGATCCGTTCATGCGGTTGTTCATTCTCGCCCTCTGTACCACGGCCAGCGTTTCATTGTCCGGTTGCGCCGTTCTTGATGCCGGAAAAGAAATGACGAGATCGACACTGGACGTTTTCGAGCCGAATCATCGCGACTATGATGACGAAGGCGAACTCGTCGCGGAAAACTGGAGCGAATACGGCAAAAACGCCCGCGCCGACCGGCCCACGGACAAACTCGACGACCCGATAAACAAATGGACGCTCAGCGACAAGGCCAAGTCTATCGAACGCAGCGTCGGGTACGAGTACAAATAATCAGGCCGCGCAACTCGCTCACCACGGCGCGGCGCCCCCCCGTTCCGTCAGGTATGAGACACGTTTGCGACCACGCCGACATCCCACCATCCACCACAGCAGAAACGCCGCGCGCGCTGGTGACCGATCGAGTCACTGACACCACGGGTGTGTTCACAAATCACGTAGCGGATTGATCGACCGGGGGCGACACGATGCCGGACCAACCTGAAAAATCGGACAGCTCCGGCGCGCGGAGGACGGCTGAGTTTCGCGTGGCCGAATTGGACTGCGCCGAGGAGGTCCGCCAACTCGAACAGGCCGTCGGCCGCCAGCCCGGCATCATCGAATTAAAATTCGACATCTTCAAAAGCCGCATGACGGCCGTCTATGACGACGCTGTCACTGATCCCGACCAGATCACCGCCCGAATTTCCGAAATCGGAATGCGGGCGCAACCCTGGACCGCGGAATCGACTCGGGACACACTCCCCTGGTGGCAGCAGTCGCCCACGTGGCTAGCCGCCTGTTCGGCGATCGCACTGTGCCTCGGCGCTGCCATCCACCTGACACAATCCGCCGGAACTGCGAGCGTGTGGATATCCCGCTCCGCTTACGCCGCCGCGATTCTCGCCGCGCTGTGGCAGGTCCTGCCCAAGGCCTACGCGGCGCTGCGGCGACGGCAGCCGGACATGAACCTGCTGATGACCGTCGCTGTCATCGGCGCCATCGCCATTGACGAATGGCTCGAAGCGGCCACCGTTTCATTTCTGTTCTGCGTGGCGTTGTTGCTGGAGCATTGGAGCATGGGCCGTGCCCGTCGGGCAATCACAGCCTTGATGGATCTTTCCCCTCCCACGGCTCGCTGTATCGACGCCGACGGCAATTCCGAGACGTTGCCAGTTGAAGAGGTGGCCCTGGGAACACTGATCTCGGTCCGCCCGGGGGAGAAAATTCCGCTCGACGGCGTGATCCGCGCCGGACAATCATCGATCAACGAGGCCCCCATCACCGGCGAATCCCAGCCGGTCGACAAACAACCCGGACAGGAAGTGTTCGCCGGCACGATCAACGAAACCGGGGCGCTCGACATCGAAGTCACGCATCTTGCCTCGGACTCGACGCTGGCCCGCATTGCGCGGCTGGTGGAAGACGCACAGGCTGCCCGCGCCCCCAGCCAACAATGGGTCGAGCGATTCGCGCAATACTACACGCCCGCCATGATGGTACTCGCGCTGGCCTTGGCCGTTATTCCTCCCTGGTTGTTCGGCGCGAATTGGGACGAGTGGAGTTATGGCGGACTGGTCGTGCTAGTGATCGCCTGCCCCTGCGCGCTGGTGAGTTCGACGGCGATGAGTATCGTCTCGGCCCTGACAGCCGCCGCCCGGCAAGGGGTGCTGATCAAGGGGGGGCGTTTCCTCGAAGCGTGTGCGGCCATCGGCACCATCGCCTTTGACAAGACCGGCACGGTCACCGCCGGCAAACCGGAGGTCCAAACAGTCGCGCCAGTGAATTCCTATTCCCGCGAAGAGTTGCTCGGAATCGCAGCGGCGCTCGAAGCCCAAAGCAGCCATCCCATCGCCCGCGCCATTCGTCACTTCGCCGCCTCCCAAAATATCTCCGCTCCAGACGTGACGGATCATCAACTGCTCACAGGCCGCGGCGTCGAAGCCAAGCTCAATGGCGCAGACTATTGGCTGGGCAGCCACCGCCTGGTGCACGAACGAGCCGACGAGGCCGCTGATGTTCACAATCAAGCGCTGGAAATGGAAGATGCTGGACACACCGTGATCGCCGTTGGCACCGATAACCGAATTATCGGGCTGATCAGCGTCGCTGATGCACCGCGCGACATTGCCGCTGACGTCGTGACCGCGTTGCGCCAGGCCGGCGTGAAACGGATTGACATCTTAACCGGCGACAACGAAGCCACCGCCAACGCGGTGGCGCAGGCCATCGGCGTTGACAACGTCCGGGCGGAGTGCCTACCGGAGGACAAACTCGCTTATATCCAGCAGCTCGCCGCTGAGGGAGAAAGAGTCTCGATGGTCGGCGACGGCGTGAACGACGCCCCGGCGCTGGCCGCTGCCACGGTGGGCATCGCGATGGGCGCCATGGGAACCGACACCGCCATCGAAACCGCCGACGTGGCATTGATGTCCGACGACCTCTCACGAATTCCCTGGCTCATTCGACACGCGCGGCGCACGCTGGCGATCGTTCGGCAGAACATATTCTTCGCCTTGGGTCTGAAGGTGGTCTTCATTCTGCTGACGATGGTCGGCCTGTCATCCCTGTGGATGGCCATCGCCGCCGACATGGGCGCCTCGCTGCTGGTCATCTTCAACGGCCTGCGGCTGCTGAACCCTGGGGACGCGTGAGGCGTGAGGCTGTAGGCTATAGACCTTAGACTTTAGGGTCGGCATGCGAAAGCCGTCCGACCCACGCGCGCCAATCTCCGGCCACTGACCACCGGCCACTCAGCAAGTTGTGCGCGGGTCTCCCGACAGGTTGTGCGCGGGTTTTCCGAAAGGTTGTGCGCGGGTCTCCTGACCCCGCACAGGCCCGACCGAAGGTCTCCCAACCGCTGCGCTGCCAGACAACATGGCTCAAGCCGCAACAGCGAGAACCCTCGTAAACGAGGGTCG
Organism: uncultured Planctomycetaceae bacterium; assembly: GCA_937952455.1. Classification (GTDB taxonomy): domain Bacteria; phylum Planctomycetota; class Planctomycetia; order Planctomycetales; family Planctomycetaceae; genus Symmachiella. The sequence goes on along the minus strand of CALFYU010000070.1, from coordinate 1,908 downwards.
GACTTTGGGGATATCCGTCCTCAAAACCCGCCGTAAACGGCGGGCCTAATATCGCTGCGCAAAAACGCCGGTAATCCGGCGTAGCGGAGGGATGAGGCTGTAGGCTTTAGACTGCCGTCCGTGGGATAGGAGGCTTGAGGCGTGAGGGAACAGGCTTGAGGAACAAGGCTTTAGGCTGTAGCCCATCCACGTTAGGGTCGGCTGGACCAACCTGTCGGGCCCCGATCGGCCAACGCTTCTGGCCACTGACCACCGACCACTGGCCACTCTTTTCTCCCTACTGCCCTCCGCCTACCGCATACTTAAAAAAACAAGGAGCCGCAAAGACAAGCGTAACGGCTCCCTGAGATTCTTAGTAGCTCACCAACTCCGCCCGATCAAGCTTCCGGGCCGGGTTGGGGGGCGGCTTCCGGTTCCGCTTCGGGTTCCGGAGCCGGCTTCTCGACTTCGTGTGTCGGCGGAGCTTCGCTCACACCACACTCGCCGCCGGGACAACCGCCGTCGCAGGTCGAGCAGCCGCCGCAGCTATCGCAGCCGCTGGGGCAACAGACCGTGACCGGAACGAGCCGGCAAACTTCATAGGCGACTTGCCGCGGCACGCAGCGGGCCACGCAACGGGTGCGGGTTTCGGTGACCTGACGGGGCACCAACTTGCACACCTTGTAGTTCCGCGTATACGGCACTTGTTTGGCGACGCAATAAGGAACCTTCTTGACGTGCGTTTCGGTGACCATTTTGCAGGTGCGAACCGGAACCTGGCAGACCTTTTCTTCGCTGACCATCTTGCAGGTGCGAACGGGGACTTGACGGGTTTTGGTTTCGCAGACCCAGCGGCAGGTGCGGACCGGAACCTTGCAGACTTTTTCTTCACGCACCATGCGGCAGGTCCGCACGGGCACTTTTTCGACGATCGTTTCGGGCACGTACCGGCAAACTTGAACCGGACAGCTTTCCCGCACGACTTCGCATTTGTAGGTCGTACAGGGCACCTGGCATTCGACGGTTTGCGGGCACCACACGCGTTTGCAGCAGTAATGTCCCGGGCACTGCACCATACAGACCCGCGGGCAACCGCATTCATCGACGACGCAGCGGCGAACCACCGGACCGGGCACGTAGACTTGTTCGGTCTTCCAGCACCCGGTTTGCTTCAGGACGGTGCGGTAGGTCGTGACCGGCTTACGCACGGTGTAGCACCGCTCTTGGTTGACGGTTTCCACGACCCGCTTCATGACGGTACGCCGGCATTCCCGCTCGCTGGTTTCCCAGACCGGGCGGCAGACCGTGTAGCGGCGTTCGCATTCGGTCGTTTCCCAGACCGGACGGCGAACGGTGTAGGAACACTCTTTGTACGACGTCTCCCACACGGGGCGGCAGACTGTGTAGCGGCGTTCCACGTGATGGGTTTCATAGACCGGGCGGCACGTCGTATACGTGCAGTCCCGCACATGTTGTTCCATCACAGTTTTGTAACAGGTTTCTTGGCGATCTTCGTAGGTGCGATCGTAGACCGTCTTTTGACAGGTGTACTCTTCTTGATCGTAGACCGTTTCATAGACCGTCTTGTAGCACGTTTGCCGTTCGACTTTGCAGGTGGTGTAACAGCAAGTCGGTTGACAAGCGGCGGCAGGACAACAGTTGTACCCGGCCGCGCCACAATAACTGCCCGCTTCCGCAAGCGGACTCGCCCCGCAGAATGTGGCAAGGGCTACCACAATTCCTGCCCATTTGATCTTCATGGCAACATCTCCTTTGGTGTTCCAAGTCCTCGAAATCTTAGCACGCGCCCTGCTGTGTTTCCCTGTTTCCCGCAAACGCCCATTTCTCCAATTATCCTGGCAAGTCTTTTCGCAGAATGCAAAGAATTTCTGGCCGCAAAACGAGAATCTCAGTCACTCAGGCACGCAA
>CALFYU010000069.1 GCA_937952455.1 uncultured Planctomycetaceae bacterium | reverse complement strand
GGTTTCGTGCTCGCAGCCGCCAGTTGAATTTCCCGCTCGCGGCGCATCACCAGTTCACTGGGACTCTCGCCGCCGGAACTCAGTTGGCGGGTGAACCCCTCAGACAGGTTGGTCGGTCCCATTTGTAGAGGAACTTCGCGGCGCTGCTGGCGTTTTTCCGTTCCGCGGTAGCGCCGCACAAAGTCGGTGGCATTGTGCTTGAGTATCTGCTTCAGCCAAGTCAGCCATTCCCCTTCGCTGTTGCCACGGAATTCGCCGAAACCGCGATAGGCATCCAGCATGGTCTGCTGCACCAAGTCGGACGCATCGACTTTGACCCGCAGCCAGCTTTCGACCTGGACACGGGCCACGATCGTGAGATAGTTGCGGCACTTGTCGAACAGCTCATCGCGCGCGGCATCATCCCCGCCGCGGGCGCGGTTTAAGAGGTCAACGAGTTGCGAGTTTTCGTCCATGGGTTTGGTGTCCTTGCAGCGGCACGGGGCGCATTCTAATCTGGATTGGCTGTTGTCCGCCATCCCTGTCGTCGAAGCCGTGCGTGAATACCAGTTATGCTCTGTGAATTGTGCCAGCAGGAACCGGCCACGAGCTTTCATCATCTGATTCCCCGCACGCTGCACAGCAACCGCTGGTTCAAACGCAATTTCACGCGTGAACAGATGCAGTCCGGGATCGAAGTCTGCCGGCAATGCCACCGCTCGATTCATGAGTTTGCCACGGAAAAGGAACTCGGCCGGCATTATTACACCAAGGAACTGCTGTTGGGGCAGCCAGCAGTGGCGAAGTACGTCGCTTGGCGGCAGCGGCGTGGTCGATAGCGAATCGACATTTCCCGGCGGGTGGTCGCTGAGGCCTGAAAATGGCATAATGCCCGGTTGATTCCCGAACGACCGTTTGTGTTTGCGTTCGATGTTTCACGTCAAGGAACGTTACCGGCGCGCTCACGCAGGCCGTTCGCCAGATACCCCGAAAACGGCTACGACTCTCCGAAACCCCGAAAGCGGTGTTCTACCAGAAGGAAAATCCCCGTGTCCGCTACGCTTAGTCAATTTGCACAGACGCTCAGCGTCGAAACCGCCTTCACCGTGCTTGCGGTCGCCAAGCAACTCAAAGCGGCCGGTAAGGATGTCGTCGAACTCGAAATCGGCGACAGCCCGTTTGAGAGCACCGCTACGGCCAAGTCGACCGGCATCCAGGCGATCAACGAGAATCAGTCGCACTACTGTCCTTCGAGCGGGATTCCCGCGTTTCGCGAAGCGGCCGCCAAGTTCGTCAAAAACGAATTCGGCATCCCGGCGGCGGCGGAGAACGTGATCCCCGGTCCCGGTGCGAAGGTCTTCGAGCAATTCTTCTGCGAGGCGTTTCTGAATCCCGGTGACGGCGTGCTCGTGTTCAGTCCGTTTTTTCCGACATATATTCCCAACATCGAACGCCGCGGCGCACGGGCGGTCCTGTGTCCGCTCACACAGGGCAATGAGTTTCGCCCGCAGGTGGCGGACATTGAGAGCTTTCTCAATACCGACGAGTCTCCCAAAGCGATCTTTCTCAACTCGCCGCACAACCCGACCGGCGGCGTGACGACGGAAGAGGATCTCCGCGATATCGCGGATCTGATTCGCGGCAAGGACATCGCCGTCTTTTCCGACGAACCGTATTGCCACATGATCTGGAAAGGGAAGCATCACTCGATCCTGTCGCAACCGGGCATGATGGATCAGGCGGTCGCCGCGTATACATTCAGCAAGTCCTACAGCATGAGCGGCTGGCGGCTCGGGTTCGCGGTCTCCAATAAGACCATCGCCGACGCCATCGGCAAGATGATCAACACCACGCTCTCCTGCACGCCGACGCTCGTGCAACTTGCCGGGGCGGCGGCGCTGGAAAACGATACCGCCGAGCGGGACCGAACAATGCAATTGTTCCGCGAGAAGGTCGTGCTGCTCACCGAGGGGCTGAACAAGATTCCCGGCTTCCACAGCCTGGACCCCACCGCCACGTTTTATGTGTTTCCCAACGTGGCTCCGGTCTGCAACGAGTTGGGCATCACCAGTCATGGGTTGGCGCTGTATCTGCTCGAAGGGGCCGACGATGATTTCGGCGTCGCCTGTTTGGGAGGCGAATGTTTCGGCAAAGCGGGAGCCGGGTTCCTGCGATTCAGTTGTGCCGAACCGAACGAACGTTTGCAACAGGCGCTCGACTTCCTTCCGGAAGCGATCTCCCGCACCGACCGGATCGCGGCCTATTTAGAGAAACACCCCCAATTCCGTCTGGCCCAACCGTATCCGACGAATGCGTAACATCCGTCTGACCATTGCCTACGACGGCACGAATTATTGCGGGTGGCAGGTGCAGCCGAACGGGACTTCGATTCAGTCGGTGGTCGAAGGGGCGATCAAGGAGTTGACATTTGAGCCAGCGACGCTGTTTGCCGCCGGGCGGACCGATTCCGGCGTGCATGCGCTGGGGCAGGTTGCCAATTTTCACACCGGATCGGCCATCGGTTGCGAAAAGTTCCGCAGCGGGCTACAGCGGTTTTTGCCCGATGACATCGTGGTTCAAGCTGTCGAGGATGTCCCCTCCGATTTTCACGCCCGGTATCACGCCGTGCGTAAGCGTTATCGCTATGTAATTCTCAACAGCCGCGTACCGGTGCCGTTTTTGCAACGCTACGTGCATACGATCGGCAAACGGCTCGATGCGGCCGCTATGCATGACGCCGCGCAGGCGCTGGTGGGCACGCACGATTTTCGCAGCTTTGAATCGCATTTCCCCAATCGCTCTAGCAGCGTGCGGACCGTGATGGAACTGAGCGTGACGCGGTGCGCGGGGTGGGACCTCTGGTCGTCGATGCCGGGGCCGGCGTCCGCTGACGGTGATTTTATTTGCGTGGACATCATGGCGGACGGGTTTTTGTACAACATGGTCCGCAGCATCGTCGGCACACTGCTGAAGGTCGGTTACGGTAATTGGCCGGTCGAGATGGTTCGCGAAATTCTGGAAAATCAAACGCGTGACCACGCCGGTGCGACGGCCCCCCCGCACGGTTTGTATTTGGTGTGCGTCGACTATGATGGCGGGGGCGTGAGGGTTCCCGATTCGGCCGATGCGTCGGCGCGAACCCCCGGCGGAGGCG
>CALFYU010000068.1 GCA_937952455.1 uncultured Planctomycetaceae bacterium | reverse complement strand
AGTGAATGCTTCCCGACCAGATCGGCGCAATCTTCCCCCTCTTCGCGAATACTGAGGACCAATTCCCCGGCGGCGCCGGCGTCGGCGACGACCAATTGACTGATTGCCGCATAGTCAAACGCGCTGGGGTTTTGGCTATAGTGGGCGTCGATCTGTGCATCGTCGATCAGTTTTTCCGCCAGCTTGGCCCGCAGAATTCCCGCTTCCAACGATGCTTCCACCTGGTCGACCGTCAGTCCCGAGTCGGACAGCCAGGCATTGGTATCCTCGGCTTTGTGCAGATCGACGGAACGGCGAAAATCGTCGAATTCGGCCTGCAATTCGTCATCGGAGACCGACACGCCTTCGTCGGCAGCGAGTTTGGCGACGGTCGCCTCTTCTTCCAATTCGGCCATCGCTGCGAACCATGCCCCACTCAGCTTCAGCCGCGCAATAATGTCTTCCTGTTGCACTGTCGTCTCCGCCATTTTAGAAATCTCCTTGAGAACAACCAAAGGGATGTTGCGTTTAAGCGTAGACCGCGCATACAACGCGGCGGTCAATTGCCACGGTATCCGAACACCGCGCGCCATTCCACAAGGAAATTCGCAAAACCAGCCTGAATCCGCAAATTCTGAGACGGTAGCGGATGCCCCTCGCTTCGCTAATCCGATTCGTCTGTTCCCGATTCGGTCGTTTCCTCGCCCACCGGTTCGTCGGTGAACGAAAACTTCAGCGTCGACCGGCCCAGATCCAGCGTGACAACCTGCGCGGTTTCATCCGCGTCGTAGTCGAACACCGGTCCCAGGGCGGCGTTCGTTTCGTAGATCGTTTGTCCGGTTCGCTTGTCGAGGCACAATAGCGCGAAGCTAAATCGACTCGCGCGGACCAGCGGCACAACGCGATTGGCAAATACCAACAGCGGGATCTCGGTCGGATGCCGCAAATCGAAGGCCTGTCCTTCCACCGTCTGCGACCACAGCAGCTTGCCGGTGCGCCGCTCGATTCCGTATACGGTCCCGTTGACGGGGATCTGTCGATGATTGCTGGGAACCGCGCTGCGGCTTCCCTGTCCGCGCGTGGGGTGGTTGACGATCACGGCGTAGATGTCATCGGACGGAAGCACAGCCAGCGACTTCGTGCCGGGCACATAGGTAATTTCCGTTTCAAATACGACGACGCCGTCAGCGACGTTCAGGACCGTCAATTGCCCGTCCGGTTGCAGGACAGCAATTTCGTCGTGCCCCACGCGCACGTAATGACTGCGCAGATGAAACTCCCGCTTCCACAAGATGTCGCCCGACCACAAGTGTTGCATCTGCATGACCAGTTGATCGTCGATGAAGGCCAGGCTCAAGACGTTGCCGTCGACGGCGGCGACCAACTGTTTTCCGGAAATGTAATCGCGGGTGCCCAACTCCCTGCCGTCGATCATGCTGTAGTAGGCGGCGGTCTTCCCCTCGCGGGAAACCACCATCAAGCGGTCGTCGTCGGCAAACAACCGGCTGTTGTGCTCGATGCCGCCTCGTTGCCACAATGTCTCTCCGGTCATGGGATCGGCCGCGAACAGCGAACGGCCCGATTGATAAAAGACCCCTCGCGGGGTCACCGGGCCCAGTTCTCCCATGCGGCGGCCGCGGGAATCGACGCCCCAGGCCGAGTTGCTGCGGGAGGCACTCGCCGGGCGAGGATAGGGACCGTCCAGATATCGGCGCCACAGCACTTGCCCGCTCGGCGTTTGCGAGTCATCGCCGCCGGTTCCGCTCCGCCAGCCAAGCGCATCGATGGCCAGGATCTCGTTGCCGGACATGATCACGGTCAGGTCGCCGCAGGCGCGGGCATAGCTGTTGAAATTAATCCGTCCACCGGCCCCGGTTGGAACCTCGATACTCCAGACCGGCTTGGTATCCCCGCTACGCGCAATCAATGTCACGGAGCTTGTGTCCTTTGGCGGAGACCACTCGAGCGTCAGCGGCGGGCTTTGCCGTTCACGGACTTCCAGCACGTCGACCGGTTGTCCGATGGCGCGGGTCGGAGTCGCTTTCTTCTCGTCGTTGACGTCGACGCGCCCTAAGGGCCAAGGCGATTTTCCGCCTAAGCGCCGGGAGACGAGCGGATCCTCCGACCAGGAGGCCACCAATTCCCGGCCTGTCTTGTTATCCCAGATGAGTGTATCGCCCCAGATCGTCCGCAAATCCTTCAGATAACCGGCGGCATCGGCGTAGCGGTCAAAGTCGATGGCGAGAGCCGCCAGTTTTGCTGTGGCAAACGCCGCCGTGGCGTCATCGGGACTGCGGCGGAGGCGCAACAGGGCGAACTCCGTCTCCAGCGGGCGAATGCCTTCGGCGGTCGCATCGACCATCGCCCGCAATGCCTTCTCAGCCAAAGGATGGCCGCTGTAGCGAGTGACGAATCGCCGCAGCCCCGCCGCCTGCTTGGGATTCAGCGCTGCTTCCAATTCCCGCTCCGCTTGACGGTTAATAAGCGCCAGATCCTCGGGGGAGGCCGAGCGGATTAACTCCGCCACACGCGCCGCAAACCACCGGTCTCGGCGGATACCCCAATTCGATTGTAAGTTGTCAAACCAATCACCGCGGTCCGCTTCGGCATACTCCAAATAGGCCTTCAAGGCAGCGGCGACGTTCCCTTGTGCCGCATAGCCTTGGCCCGCGCTGCGAAGAAAGACCGCCCGACGATCCGGTTGTGACAACGCCGCCATCTCGCGATCGATCACATCCGGGGTGACGGCGGCCGGCGGCGTCGCGTCCGCCACCGATTCTGTGTTGAGCGGCTGGACGTCGTCAAGCAAGGCCACGATTTCGCCCATGTCGCTTTCGTAGGCCGGAAAATCGGCCTGTAGTCCTGCCAGCAGCAGATCAAGCAGCTTTGTCTTGGGCGCCAAATCGTCGGTCACTGCGACCACTTGTCGGAACCCCTCAATGGCGGCGTCCAAGTCGCCTTCCTGCTGCGCGATCTCGGCTCGGGCCAAGAGCGCCTCGAGATCGCGCGGGTTCGTCTCGAGCGTTTGCGCCACGCGTAATTTGGCGCGATCCAGATCTTCGAAGACCATCATGGACGTCAGGCCATGTGAGATAATTACTTCTGGGAGGCACAACAAATTGCCCGGCACGCTCCCGTCGGGCGCGGCTGCGCGACGGGCCACCGTTCCCGTAGTCAAGTCGACGGCCAGCAGTTCCGCCGTGCTGAGCGGCACCAGCACCTTGCTCCCGGCCAGCACGGCGCGGCCGCTGGGGCGGGGAATTGGGACCGGTTGCTCGAAGACCCGGTGTCCCGTCTCGATGTCGAATGCTTCGATCTCGTCCTTTCCCAGCACGACGACCCGGTCGTCGTGGACGCCGACGATTTGCAGGCGGTCCAACTGCTGCTTGCGCCACAACAGTTTCCCGGTCAGGACGTCGAGGCAATAAAACTCACGCGTGTCCTGGGGCGCTACCAGCACGCGTCCGCCGGCGATCAACGGCGTCGTGTTCAACCACCGCTGTTCCTCCTGGCCGGGCATGATGCGTTGCGCCCGTGTTGTCACGGAAAAACGTGAATTCCGACGCGCCGCGGCGGAGTCGTTGCGATAGGTGAAATGCCATTGCAACTGCCGGTTTTCGATGTCGAAGGCAATGACGCCCCCCAAGCCGGTGGGGCAGACGATCAGCCCTTGCGAATAGGCGGGACTCAAACCGGCCATCCGCCGCCATATATCCAGCACTAATGTTTGCCGATCCGAACTTAACGCAAACAGGCTTTGTGCCCACAACAATTGTCCCGTGTCCGGATTGAGCACCAGCAGCCGGACATGACGATCTTGTTCCGCTATGCAATACAAACGGCCCTCGAGCGGCAACGGCGGCCCGAGGAAAAATGTCTCCGCCAGCGGAAGCGCCGCCTCACCCGGACCGCCGCCGACCTCCCACTGGGCCTTGCCGGTGTGCGCATTGTAGGCCCGCAGCAGGTTATACGGCCGCAGCGGCGCGGTCACCATGCCGTTGGACGTCCGCAGCACGTCCAATTCCTCGATACTGTACACCGTCTCTCCGTCGCTCGCCAAATCGGCGAACGTGTGGTCGTGCCATGCGCGTTGTTCGGCCACCGTATTGCGTTTGATTTCCGGCGTGGAGGGCAGCGGGGCGGCGTGAAACTGCGGGCTGGGGCGCATGGGATCGAACGTGGCATCGGGAGTTGTCTGCCAAACGAGGGCGCCGGTATGCAGGTCGTAGGCGCGAATCTTCGAGCCGGTGGGGACCGCCTCGTCGCCGATGGTTTTGACAATCACCAAATCGCCCACAAGAATCGGACGGACCGCCGGAATACTTAGGTCCTCCGCATCGGCGAGCGCCTCCATCCACCGCGTGAGAACTTCGCGGACGCCGATATTCTCCGTCGCGGGCGATTGCCATTTCGGCTGCATGAACGGAAAGCTGTCGGCCTGCACCTGTGTCCGTTCGTGGTTTCCCCCCAAGAGTTTGTAATCGTCAATGTCCCGGCTTGTGGTCCTGGGTGGACCGAAAAGCTCTGCGAGTTGTTCAGTGTCCGTGTTCGCATGGGGAAACAACGGCCGCCGTGCACCGCCAATAACAATCTGATCGGGCGCTGCGCGATTTTTCAGCGCCGCCAAAACATCCGCCCCTTCCGACGCCCGCCCAAGGCGGGCCCAGCAGACGGCGGCCTTTGTCGACAGCATCGGCTCCCAGCGGTCGGCGGCGCGGGGTTGTTTGAGCAGTTGCATGTAAATTCGCACGGCCGCCATCGGCCGCCCGTGATCCATGTGGTGCGCCGCGACGTGGTAGGCCGCTTCATAACCCGCGGCCGTATGAAAATACCGCCGGGCGATTTCGGCCATCTTGTCCATGTCAGCGTCGGCCAAAGCGGAATCGAATTCGACGCGCGCCACCCGGCCGTAAAGGTCTTCATAAACTTCCAACCCATCCGGAGGGAGCCCGGCGATGATCTCCCGCGCAGCCGCCTTGAGACTTCCGAATGACGTTAAGTCTTCGGGGTTTGTGGAGTAAAAATGATCCTCGCTGATGGGCTGCACGTCCGCGTTGCCGCGGATCGGCTCGCTTCCCACGATCAATCCCAGGCGGCGGAGCCCCACACGGTAGTTTCCTGCGGCCAATTCCTCTTGCGCCATTGTCAATTGCCGCGCGAGCTTCGAGTCCTGCGGGAAGACGTCGGCCGGACTGGTCGCCGGAACGGGAGTCCCCGGAATGAACTGCTGCGCGGCGGCCGGATACGACAGCAGGGTCAGGTGGACGAGAAGCACGGCCATGCAACACGCCATGCGACCGCGGCGAAACGTCATTTGCAGATCACAACTCATACGCGGGCTACTCCTCGTCCTTGATCGCGGCGACTTCGCCATTTTGATACAGTCGTCCGCACGGCAGGCGATCTTCCCAGCGGCCGCGCGCGACGTGATCGGCGGCAAGATCCAACCACCCCACCAACCACCTAAAGTGGGCCGTCCCAGATCCGCCAATCGATCGCGCCATCCCTTGCGATCGACGCTCATTATAGCGAATCGCGCCGGTGGCGGGTGATTCGACTTCCAGCTTGACAGATATTGGGCCGACAATGAAAATATAAACGATTGCTTACGTGAAGACCACCACCCGCCCCACGAGCCTTCCTCTATGTCGTTCCCCACGCACAGTTGCCCCGAGTTTCGCGCCAGCCGCCGAATTCATCGGCGCGACCTGTTGCAAGCCGGTGCGTTGAGCTTGTTGGGGGCGGGATGGCCCACTTCTGCCCGCGCGGCTGCAGGGGGTTCGGGACCGGTCGGCTTCGGTTCGGCCAAGGCCTGTATTTTTTTATTCATGTGGGGCGGCCCAAGTCAACTAGAAACCTTCGACCCCAAGCCGCACGCGCCGGCGGAAGTCCGGGGCGAGTTTAGCCCCATTGACACTGCCGCTCCCGGCGTGCAAATCTGCGAGCTGTTCCAGAACTTGTCACAGCAAATGGACAAGGTAGCGGTCGTTCGGTCATTGAACCATACCGACCCGGCGCATCTCTCCAGCGGGCACGCGACGCTCACCGGACATTGGGCGCCGGTCATCAACAGCGATGCCGCTCCTCCCAGCGAGAAGGACACGCCGCATTTGGGATCGATGATGTCGCGGTTGCGTCCGACGCCTGCGACGTTGCCGGCCTTCGTGACGATGCCCTGGCTGGCACTTCATCCGGCAGCTCCCGGCGGCCGCGCGCCGGGACAACACGGCGGTTGGTTGGGCCACAAGTACGATCCATTTCTCGTAACAGGGGATCCAAACGACGCCAAATGGGAAGTCCCTGCACTGCGCCTCATCGACGGACTTTCCAGCGATCGATTGCGCAACCGCCGCGAATTGCTTTCGCTTGTCGATGCGCAGCGCGCCGCACTTGAACGTACGGCACAAGTCGCCGACGTGGCGGGGCAACAACAGTCGGCGTTTCAACTGTTGGGTTCAGACCGCACGCGGCAGGCGTTTGATTTGAATGATGAACCGGATGCCGTTCGCGAGCGGTACGGCCGGAATCTGCACGGGCAATGTGTGCTCTTGGCACGGCGGCTCGTCGAACGGGGAGTGCCGGTCGTGTCGGTCAATTGGCACAACGATGGCAAGAATTTCTGGGATACCCACGGCAACAACTTCAACCGCATGAAAAACGACCTGGTTCCTCCCGCGGACCAAGCCCTGGCAGCGCTGCTGGACGATCTCGGCGAACGCGGGCTTCTCGAAGAAACCATTGTGGCCTGGGTGGGTGAATTCGGCAGAAACCCGAAAATCGATCGCGGAAACGCCGGCCGCGACCATTGGCCGCGGTGCTACAACGGGCTGCTGGCCGGCGGGGGAATCACCGGCGGGCAAGTCTACGGCAGCAGCGACGCCCAGGGGGCCTATCCCAAAGACTATCCGGTTTCGCCGCTGGACTTCGCCGCGACAATCTATCACGCGCTCGGCGTAGCCGCGGATCAGACAGTCTCCAACCGCACGGGACGCCCGCAACCGGTGTATGGCGGACATCCGCTGTTGCCGCTATTTGCATAATGTGTCGCCACGCGTCATGATGGAAGAGATGCTTCCGTGCGCGCATCGCGTCGCGTGCACTTCAGCCTCGTCCCTCCAGACGTTCGGTGGTACGACATGATCGCTCGCTGCTCTACGTGCCGTATTCGTTTTTTTGCAGTCGCTGCGTACATCGTGGCCCTTCCGCTGCTGGTTTCCGCGCCGTTCATCACAACGGCAGAGGTGTTGCTCGCGCAAGACGCCGCGGCCCAGCAGGACAAAACGCCGGTGGTGCCCGAACGCAAGTGGCAAAACCTCTTCGTCGGGCAGCGGACCAGGAAGCGGAGCGTCGTTCCGCTGGATAATTTTGAGGTGTTCAACAACGACAAAGTGGCGTTCGTCGGTCAGCGGCCGTGGGATGCATTCCAACTCGGCAAATTCCAGGTAGACGGAAAATGGGGTGTTCAAGGGGGCCAAATCAAGCGCGTCGCTGGAGCAAACGCCGCCCTGACGCTGGCCGAAGCTGAGGATTTCGAACTGGAAGGCCGGATCAACGCCGAAGCGATCGGAGGGTGGTTTTGGCTACTGGGCTGGAAGGACGGCACCGGGTACGGGCTGTATAATATCACGTTCAAACAAAGTGGTAGCCCCTGGTTCA
>CALFYU010000067.1 GCA_937952455.1 uncultured Planctomycetaceae bacterium | reverse complement strand
GGCAGGAGAGCAGCAGCATGTAGGCCAACAGCGCGATATAGGTGGCCAGGACTTGGTGGAGGGTGATGCCGCCGAGCGGTACGGCCAGCAGCGTGAACGGAAGCTGTACGGAAAGAATGAGCACACCTTGGATCAAACGGGTCGTTCCTTTGCCCAGCAACAGTGCCAGCGGGCTAATGCCGGCCATCCGCAGCAAACCGAGCGTCGATTCCTCTTTTTCCTCGGTGATGGCGGTGGCAAAAAAACTGGTGCCGGCGAGCGTGATCAATGCGAAATTCAGATAGCTGAGCGACGAGAAGAAATAGAGGCCGGACGCCCCGAGCAGATCCCCCAATTCCATGGCAACGACGAGGAAATACAGCACCGGGATCAGCAGTGCCGCGCGCAGGGCATGCGGCCGCGCCGTGCGGGCGTCGATCCGCAACGATCGCGTTAAAAGGGCCGAAGTTCCCTGCAAATCTACAAACATGTATCCCGGATGAAATGAGGAGTGCAATTTAGCGCTGGGCCATCACGCCGACGCGGAGGATCACGCCGGCATGTAAGATGGCCGTGAGGGCCATGCTGGCCATACAGCCAAGGACAAAAAAAGCTTCGCCGTCTGACGTTCCCCATGTGAGCATTTGCACCGTCATGACCGTCAAAATGTTCCCTACGAACAGCAGTGCCACGGTGACCGCCACGGAGCCGTATTTGATGTACATCGATAACAGCGTGCACAGATGAAATCCAACGACGAATTGCATGAGCAAATAGTAGAATCCCGGCTCGTCAGCAAATTCTTCCAGGACAAAGAAAAAATCTTCCGGAGAGAGAAACACACCGGCAAAGAAATAGGTAAGGGCCGGGACCGTCGCCAGCAAGCAACCCAGCCACTTGGAATACACCAGTGCCGGAATCGACGTCGGCAGCATGGCGATGCTGGACAGCGTTCGGTGGCGGATTTCGTCGCGAAAAATACGCGATGAATAGATGCACAATTCGGCGAAGAGCAACACCAGCGAGACCCAGATGGCAATATCCCCCAGAACCTCCCTGTCCCATGACAACGACGGGTTGGGGCTGACGGCTTCCACAAAGATGACCACGCCGAGGATAATTAGTCCGTAAAGGATGAACTTGGCGACCATCAACGTCCAGCCGCCGCCGGCGAAGAAGAAGTCCTTCCAGACCAGCGCATTTGGCCATGTGCGGGGTACGGCAATCCAGTGGGGCTTTCCCGTGCGGCGGCCAAACAACGGCCGCTCGGCCTCTCCTCCGCGCTCTTCGCGATTAAAATAGTCGAACGACAGCCAGGAGAGCAGGAAAAAAACACCCGCAGAGATCGTGTGAAATACAACCTGAAAGCTGATGAGCGGTTCACTAAAGCCGCTGCTGAAAATCACTCCTGACCGGACGAAGATATTTGCCGCGCTCAACTTCTGCAGTATCCGATCGGCATTCGCGGCAAATGCTCCCGTAGGATCGACGTTGCCGACAGCGATGGCCGATGCGAGTACCATTTGTAGTAACCAGGGGCCAAAGAAATAGACCAGCAACGCGAGCGTCATCGTAAAGCTGGCCATTCGCGAGGTACGGAAGATCACTGAGACAAACAGTCCGGCATTTCCGATCATTATCAGGTAGGCGCAGATGGCGACATACGCGGCCCACACCTGATGAATTAGGACGCCGCCGAGGGTGATTCCCAGCAGCATGAACGGGAATTGGGCAGCCAGAATCAATAGCGCAATCAAGATTCGCGTGACACCCTTGCCCAACAGTAGAGACGCAGGGCCGACGCCCGCCATCCGCAGCAAACCGAGTGTCTGTTCCTCTTTTTCCTCAGTGATGGCCGTGGCAAAAAGGCTGACTCCGCCCAGCGTGATCAGAAACAGGGCGATCGTGATCATCGACCTCACAAATTCCAAACCGGCCGCGGAGATGAGCATAGCCTGTAATTGCGTGACCACCAGACACCAGACGATCAGGCCCACGAATAGAAACCGGATCAGGTGTCCGCGGACAGACCGGGAATCGACGCGCAGCGCGCGATCCATCAAGGCCATGGTACCGCGAATCATGCCCGCACTCCCCGTTCAGTGAGGTCCATAAATGCCTGGTTCAGGTGCTTGCGGTCTTCGGTGAACGACGCCACCGGCAGTCCCAGGTCCAAGACTCCGCGGAGCACGGTATTGGTGTCGGTCAATTCCCGGTCGTAGGTGACCGACCAGGCCGGTTTGCCTTCCAACGGTGAAACGGACAACACGCCCGGCAAGGACTGGAGTTGTTCCCCCGCATCGACCGATTCCCGCAACCGCAATACGTATGTCGGGTGCGCTGCGGCGTCGACTAACAGACCGTCCATGTCGCCGGAGTATTTGATCAGCCCGCGGTCGATGATCGTCACGCTGTCGCACAGTTCGGCCAACTCACTCAAGATGTGCGAGCTGATGAAGATAGTTTTGCCCATCCGGCGCAATTCCTGAAGGATCTCCATCAACTCAATCCGCGCGCGGGGGTCCAGCCCCGAGGCAGGTTCATCGAGCAACAACAGATCGGGATCATTGACCAGTACCCGGGCCAGGCTGACCCGCTGTTGCATGCCGCGGGACAGGCCATTGATCAGGCTATCCTTGCGGCCGTCCATATCGGTCAGTGCCAAGACATCGGCGATGACGCGGTCCCGGTCGCTTTGCGCTAGCCCGTAAGCGGCGCCAAAAAAATCGAGGTATTCATAGACCGTCATCTGCCGGTACATGCTGAAGTGGTCCGGCATGAAGCCGATGCGGCGACGGACCTCTTTGACCTGTCCCACGACGTCCATGCCGAACACGCGGACCGAGCCCGCCTGGGGCTGCAGCAGCGTGCAGATGATTTTGAGCGTCGTCGTTTTACCCGCTCCGTTGGGGCCCACGAAGCCGTGCAGCGACTGTGGTTGAACCTGAAAGTTGACGTTGATCAGCGCACGGTGGTTTTTGAAGGCATAGCTGAGACGTTGCACGTCGAGCACCGGCGGGGTTTCGAAGACACTGGCCATGAGAGAGGTTCTTTCAGAAAATTCGTCGCCTGTTTTGTGGATCGCCGAGGATGTCGAGATTAGGGTTGTTTGAGGACATCAAGGCAATACAGTACGCGGCCCGCCTGTTCACCGAAACGATCGCTTTGCATTCGAAATTCATCAGGCAGTTCCGCCCACAGGAAGAGCCGGGCGCGATCGGTCGGCAGTTGAAAGCGGCGGATGTGGCGGGCATCGGTGAAGTTCATACTGCGGCCCAGCAGGGGCACGAGCGTTTCCTGGTAGCGTTCATCAAGGGTGAAGTCCTCTTTATTCCGCTCCCAGTCATATCCATAGGCCATCATGTTCGGGCCGTAATAAGACTGGTTGTCGAGGTTGAGCATCGAGCCGACCTTCTGGCCGCGGGAGTCGGCGTTGACCCGGCCGACTTTCATTTGCAGACGATAGAACCGGTCGCCGTACAAGACGAAACCCTCTTTGAACGCCTTTTGCAGTTCGGGTCCGCAGGTGACGGCAAACGATGTCAAAGTCTTATCGCCGGCGAGCGATTCGAGCTGATATTCGAGCGTCGGACCTTTCGTTTTCACGCGATGTGCAAACGGCCGCGACGAATACGGCGGGATGTCGACGGCGAAAAATCGCTCTGCCGGGTCTTCATTTACATAGCCGGCCACGCCTTCGCGGATCTGGCAGGTGGAATACAGCCGGCCTTGGCCGGGATGCACAATCAAATAGTCATCGCCGTCGGTCACGAATGCATTGGACCAGGCGGCCACGTCGAAATTGCCGTTGCCTAAGGGGCGGGCGATGGCGACCGTGTTGACGGTGGTCGTTTCGTCATATCCCCGCCCGCCGACGAATGCGAATCCCGCGCTGAACAAACTGATGGTCCCCAACAGGGCCACGATCATGATGCGGTAGTCGATCCGCCGCCGGCCCAATAAGTAGCCGCCGGGAAAAATCAACATCAGATAGACGAACGACATGAAGTAGATGAGTACCCAGTTGTGATCAGGCTGGGTCATCGCCTTGAGCGTCTGTAGCGTCGTGTCTTCAAAGTCCCAATAAAGCGACGTGTTTTGAGCGACTTGTGCACCGTATTCGACTTCGATCTTTTCTTCCCCTTCGGGTGTTTTCTCGCCTCGATTGGTGATGCTGTCCTTGACGAATTCCGCGGTCATTTCCTGGCGTGTCCGCTCATGACGATAGACCACGCCTTGTCCCACGTATTGCACCGGTAACGGAGCATTGAGTTCGGACAACTCGGCCGTGAATGAAGGGAACTCCTTGTCCGAACCGCGGAGGATGTGTAGTTCGCCGCCGCGTTGCAGCCAGTCCATGAAGGCTTCACGACGGGGTTTTTGCCAGCGGGGAGCATGGTCGATTACTAGCCCTTTCAGTCCATCTGTGGCAGTGACAATCGGCGGAAACAGGTTTTCGGGCATCCCCTTCAGCCCGGCCCCCTGGCCGCGCTGCAATAACGCTCCCGGCTCGTTGAGAACAACGTACGCCGGCGAACCGAACCGGGGACTGTTCAGGTCGCGGCGCTCCTCCTTGCTGCGGCCCCAGTAGCGCGGATTGTGACCTTCACCCCATCGGAGTTCCCATTCGATGTACTGCTCTTTGTTGAACGGGTGGAATTGAATCCACTTTTTGGAGAACGGAGAAAGAAACACCGGTTGCCGGAGGGGGGCGTCGACGTTGCCGCTGCCAAGCGCCGACTTGCTGAGCTGCATGCCGCCATCGAACGCCTCGGGTGACGGATTGGAGACGAGCACCGACAACATGTTGAATTGATGTTGCACGGCCTGCCCGTCAAACCCCCAGTGGACTTCTTCGATCTCCAACGCGTCGGCCGGCGCGGCCGAGAAGACGAGCGCCAAGCAGACCGCCGCGGCCAGCGTGAGTGATTTCAGTCGGCTCACGATAATTACCTCGCGAGGTTGGTAAGAGTCCAATAATAAAGTCTGCAAACCCGAAGGCCGGAGTTCGCAGCCTAAGGCGCCGACGAAGCGGCCAGAATATTTTCAGTGAGTTGCGGCGAAGCTGAGTGCGAGGGAAGATGCGGGTGAACTTCCTCTTCGCAGCGCCCCAGATATCGATCGGCATGCTTTAGGCACAGTGCTCGAAAAACTAGGACCAGCAGGCCATACCATGCATAATTGACGATAACGAAGACCCACTGCCAGAGGATTTGTGCGTCTGTGACATAGGAAAACCGCGGAAACTCGTGAACCTCGTTGACCACGACCATGCCTGCAGGACCCAGGAAAGTCAGGGGTACGAACTCCACGGCGCTCCACCGCATAAACTCCGCGAAGGTTACACAGATGCCGAACGGAATCAGGCACCAAGCCGTAAGCCCGGCTAAGGCGAGCAGGATGGCGCGGGTTTGTGACCTGGTTTTCAGCCCCACCCACATGGAGACCCAGACCGCTAAGGGAAAATAGACGACCAACGACAGGATGGATCCAACCAGGTACCGTAATGACGAATAGCCCTGCCAGATGTTGCGGCCGATGGACTCGTACCACCAGACCTCAAATAGAAACGCCGTCAAGAAGCAGGCCGATAACACCCAAATCAGCCGCCGCAGGCCTTGGACTTTTTGCAGCACGATGTCGCGACCCGAAATGGGAGTGACCAACAACACGTCGAGCGTCTGCCGTGAACGTTCGCCGCTGATCAGGCTTGACGCCTGGACCGAAACGATCACTGCGGACAAGATCCAGACGAAGAACAGCGTGACGGACATGCTGTCCAAACGCGCGTCGGCGCCTTGCGTGATGATGGCCAGGGCCCCGACGGCCAGCACGGGGACTTCCAGCGCCAGGAAAATCCGCACCAAATAGTGAAATCGGCCAACCCCCTTCTTGGCCGACTCGCGCCACGCCACCGGATCGAATAGCGGCAGGGACGTGTGTGTCCCCCCCAGGACAATTCCACGCGTCAGGCGATTCTGGTTGGCTCTTACGAACACGCTGTCCAGCCAATTGAAGAGACTCCGCAGCAGATGCCGCGGCTGGACGAAGGCGCGGCGGATCAGAAAATACCTCGCCAAGACAAGAAAGATGGCGGTGGAAAGCACAAACGGAATCAGCCGTACCGCCAACTCGTGCCACAGAAATCCTCCGCTGCGAAACGTTTCGTAGTAGACAAAGGGGGCGACAAACATCAGCGCGATGTCCGCGTCGAGGCGCACCACCAGCGAGTCAATGAGTATGGGGATGACGGGAAACAACGCTGCGCCGATCAGGTAGGCAGCAATAAAGGCCCCCACCGTTGTACGGTAATAGGCGGAGCACATCACACACAGTGCGGCGACCTGGATGCTGGCGACGGCCAACATGAGGATCGCGCCCCAGATCTGCTGTTGTTCGATCCCGCCGAAAGTGTAGGCGAACGCCATCAGCGGCAGCGCCAACAGCAGAAACGTGAACATGGGAATCAATCGGCTGGTCATTTTTTCCAGAATGATCGTCCAGGGGCCCAGCCGCGTGAGTAGCAGCAAGGCGAGCGCGTCGCGTTCTTTTTCGGTCGTGATCGCAGGACAGGTCATCGCCGGCAGAAACAGGTAGATGCCGGCAAACTGCAGTGCGACCAGCATTTGAAACATATCGCCGCCGCGGCCCAACATGCCCAGCGGAGACCCGGTTCCGCCGTAGTTGGCAAAGATCACTGACCAAAACAGAATTAAGGCCGTCGCAAACAGCACCAGTGCGTAGAGCACGCGCAACCGATAGGTGCGCTTGCGGGCCGCCAATTCGGTGAGTTCTTTCACCAACAGCGGGCACCCCAGGGTGAGCTTTTTTGTTTTCATGACGGACGGCGCTGCTGAAATGAAAGCGAATGATGCGATGGAAAATCCAAAATCCGAAGCTCGAAATCCGAAACAACTTCAAATGTCCGAAATTCAAAATGCTTGGGGCTTAGGGACTTTCAATTTTGAATTTGTTGAGAGTTTCGTATTTTGTGCTTTTCTGGTTCCCAAACTCTGTTTGGGAACGAGTAAAAGTCTCAGGGTTAACTCATTGTTGCCGGTTGCAGGTCGGTGATCGTTGCCGGCGGGACGGCGGCGGGTTGGTCTTCGCAGCGTCCCAAATAACGATCCGCATTCCGCAAGCAGCGTTCGCGGATAAAGAATAACATCAGGCCATAGAAGCCAAAATTCCCGAGCAAGACCAGCCACCGAAACAGTGGTCCCCGTTCAGAATATGGAAACTGGACGCTGTTTCCTCCGTACCAGTTCAGTTCGTTCATGCCGATGATGCCGGCGGGGCTGAGCGAAATAACGAGATCGTCATAAGCATTCGGCATCGCGGCCGAGAGCAGGGAAGCGGCGACAATGACCGGCAGCACGCACCAGACAATCAATGCGGCGAGCGATCCGAGAATCGCTCGGATTTGTGTTTTGGCGATCAGTCCGATCCACATGGCCAGCCAGACGATCAACTGCAAATGAATGACCAGCGACAGCAGCGACCCGACGAGATAACGCACCGTAGAATAGTGGTACAACGAGAAGCCTGAACTATTGAAATTGTTGCTGCCCAATCCCCAGCGCAGCCAGGCCTCGCAAAAGAAGATCGACAGAAAACAGACCGACAGGCCGTACATCAGCCGCCGCAACCCCTGCACTTTCTCAAGCAGGATATCGCGGCCGCTCAGGGGGGTCGCGAGCAGAACGTCGAGCGTCTGCCGCGAGCGCTCGCTGGCGATCAGGTTGGACGCCTGCACGGTGAGAATTAACGCGGTCAGGATCCAGAGCATGAACAACAGGACCGTCAGTCCGCTGACGTCTCTGCTCGACCGCGGACCTTCAAATAACAAAATCACAGCCACCGCCACGATCGGCAACTCAAAGAGCAGACAGATTCGCAAAACGTAGCGGAATTGGCTGAGGTTTTTCTTCATCGTCTCCCGCCAGGCAACGGGGCGGTCGACCGGCAGTGCGGCGCTCTCTTTGACCAACACGACCCCTTTGGTGACCCAGTTGTTGTTCAAAGTCACAAAAACTGAGTCCAAGCCGCGGAAAATGCTGCGCAGCAGATTCCGCGGTTGCACGAACGCGCGGCGCACGAGATAACGGCGGGCCAGAACCAGAAACACGATTGTGGAAAGGATCAGGGGCAGACTGCCGGAGACCACCTGTGGCCAGGGGTTGGGAATTGAGCGCCAGTCAAAAATGTCAAAATAAACCGCCGGCCCGACGAAATACATATAACGTTGCTCGGGAACGCCCGCGACGTCGGCCATCAGTCCGGGAATCGCGAAGAATATGAAGAAATAGAACAGATGGGCCGCCATAAAGGCGCCGGTCGTTGTGCGGCAATACGCGGAAAACATCAGGCACATCGCGGCGACCTGTACGCTGGTCAGCCCCAGTAGCCACACCGCGCCCCAGATTTGGGCCGACTGAACTCCGCCGTAGGTATACGCGAACGCCATTAGCGGCAGGGCCAACAGCATGAACGTGAACATCGGGATCAACCGGCCGACGAGTTTTTCAATCAGAATCGTCCACTGTCCCAATCGCGTCAGCAATAGCAGCGCAAAGGTGTCCCGCTCTTTTTCCGACGTGATGGCACTGCAGGTCATCGCCGGCAGAAACAAGTAGATGCCGGTGAACTGCAGCGCCACGATCATCAGAAACATATTCTCGCCCTGTCCCAGCAGCGCTAGCGGGCTGGTCTGCCGGGAAAAGATGTTGCCGAAGAACATCAAAAACGCGCCCACGAACAGCAGCAGCGCATAGCCGACGCGGACCAGATAGGTCCGCCGCCGCGCCGCCGCCTCGGTCAATTCTTTGACGAGCAGCGGAAATCCAATTGTCGGTCGTCGTTGATTCATATGAGCGACTATCGTGCGAACTCTCTACAACTGGTTTCCAAACCCTCTGACGCGTCACCCCCACGCGTGTATGACAATTTCACGAACAGGCGTAACCGGGTCTTGAAACACGTTCTAACGTCGGCGAGCGGCGGGCATCAGACCGCCGGTCAAAATTATGTCAATTGGTTTTTCCGTGTGTCAGTTTCATGAACGCGGTCTCCATGTCCATTGCTTCGGGCTGATACATGTGAATTCGCCCGCCGAGCCGGCAGATATGGTCGTGCAGATCTTCGACGGACGTCTGGTCTTCGTGCAAACGGATCGAAATGCGGTCGACTTGAGCATCGGCCGATTCGACGCCGGGGATCTCGCGAATGCGGTCCAACATGCCGTTGGGCTTTCCGACAAGTTGCACGTGCACGACGCGCATCAGGCTCAGTTGTTGATAAATCTCTTCCAACGAACCTTGCGCGACCATCTGCCCTTGTTCGATGATGCCGATCCGCGTACAGAGTTGGCCGAGTTCGTGCAGAATGTGGCTGGAAATCAGGATCGTCTTGCCCATGTTCTTGAGTTCTTTGAGCAACTCGCGCACTTCGATTCGCGCTCGGGGATCGAGTCCGCTGGCCGGTTCGTCCAACAGCAGCAGGTCGGGATCGTGCAGCAGGACGCGGGCCAACGCCAGCCGCTGCTTCATGCCCCGCGAAAGCGAATCGACCGGTGCATCGGTCTTGTGCGTCAGGTCGGTCAATTCCAGCACATCGTGGATGATCCCCTTGCGCTTCGACACCGGCAGCCGGTAGGCGGCGGCGAAGAAATGCAGATACTCCAGCGCCGTCAGGTCGTCGTAGACGCCGAAAAAGTCCGGCATGTAGCCGATGGCGTCGCGGATTGCCCGCGGGTAGCGGGAAACGTCGATCCCGTTGACCCATACCATGCCGCGGTCGTGCTTCAGCAGCGTCGCCAGCACTTTGATCGTCGTCGATTTGCCGGCGCCGTTGGGGCCGATGAATCCGAAGACTTCTCCGCGGGGAATGTCGAGAGATATCCCCCGCACGGCGTGCAGCGCGCCATAGCTAACCCACAGGTTTTCGATCTTCACAACGGACATATCAGCGACTCACTTGGTAATGGATGGGTGAACGCGTTTGTTTACGTCAAGATGTCGGCGGCTCTGCACCGGAGTTCCGGTACAGTCTGCGATAAAACACGATATCGTCTCCCTGCGACACGGCCACGACCAGCAGCCATTCATCCGGGTCGGAGGTGTCCAATACCGCGAGATCGTCGAAACTCCAGCCCCCGGCCGGCGAGACCTGCGAGACGATGCCGAACGCACTGACGGCGGTTGGTGCGCTGACCATCCGGATGAAGTCGTCGCCGCTCGTGTGGCCGAAGTTGACGATCGTGCCGGGTGGATAAGCCCCCGCCGGTACCCCTCGTCGGTAATTCACGACTGTCCGCGACGGAACGCTTTGCATCATTTCCGCATTGCGGGCCAAGATCTGATAGTTTTGGCGATTCATAAGGTAAATCGCGCACTCGTTTCCAAAAGCCTGTTTCAGTCGCGCGACCAATTGGCCTCTTGATTCCGGCACATCGAAATCGGCGACGCGGATCGAAGCAAAATCGAATTCCGGGGATGGGGCGACGGTTTTTGACGGGGAAATCCAAAACTGGCGGCTCAGGCGGGGCGTCCATTGGGGGATGTCTTGGACGACAGTGAACTTTTGCGGGAAACGGCCGTCCACCTGCGGCAACGCTTCGTCGACCATGGCACTGCGATGGCGGAATTGGGAGGCGGTCGTATCCAGCGGCGTGAAGAGGGCGTTGGTGAATTCCGTTTCGGAATGTTGCGCCGCCCCGTTGTAATGCAACTCCAAGCGGTTGGCCCGCAGAACCGAATTGTCCTGGCCGATATCGAGAATCTCGTAGGCGTGAGTTTCGTTGGTGACTCCCATGTAGACATTGGCAATCCACACTGTCGCGAAGGCGAAGGCAAACGACGTCAGCGGAAACAAGATCCACGTCAACTTGCGCATCTTGAGGGCGCCGAGCAAAAAGTAATCCCCCGGTCCAATCACCAACAGAAACACCAGTAACAACCCGCCCATCAACCAGAGGGGGACGAAGCGAAAGTCCTTGGGCATCAATTGGCCGATGAGGTTTTCGCTCCAGTCCGAAGACCGCGATGTGGCCAGCATTTCTCCCAACGACAGTTCCATTCCAAAATCACCGTCGAACGTCTGCGGGGGGGCGGCACGGCGGAATCGTTGCTGCAATTTTGTCGCATCCAGCGTTCCGGACTGCGCGATCGCCGACTGATGAGCGGCATTGATCTTCCACAAAAATGCGGACGTTTCCCGCCATGCGGGCGACTCAACGTCCCGCTCAGTCTGTTCCACCGACAGACCGACGGCGACGCGGCCTAGTCCAACCCGCCACCGAGCGAACGTCGCATGCTCATCCGCTCCGGAGGCAGAGAGACGTCCTTCGGCGTCCGTAATAAAAATAAGCTCTGATTTGGCGGACTTGGCCATCTCGTTCAGAAAGCTGAGATGCGGTGCGTCGAGCGACGTGCCGGGCAAGATACACAAACTGCCCCCGGCGCGGACCCATTTGGTCATGGCCAACAGCTGATCTGCGTCGGCCTCCATGAAACCTTCGTCGACCAGCAACACGATGTCGAAGGCGCAATAGCCTAACGCATCGTTTGGCAAATCCTGCGGCGCCACGTGGGCGGGTGCGGTGACCAGACTGTTGTCGCCGCGCAGAGGATTAAACCGATCGAAGCTTAATGCTTCAGCATACAGTCGGTCGACTGCCGTTCCGCCCGCCATGTGCGGATCGGCGACACACAGGCTGAACGATTGATAGATCGGATTGCGGAACATGAGCGGCTGGAACTCGGGGGGGAATCCCTCCCCCTCCTTGGTTATGAATTCCACGGTCATGTCGGCTTGCACGAGTTCCTGCATACCCGCGGCGGCAACATCGATGGCGGGCAACATACCGCGAAAACGGGTCGGCGGTCCCGGCGAGACGACGACGTCGGGAATCACGATCTGTTGTTTGGCGTAACTGGCCTGGATCGTCAGCCGCAATTCCCCTTCGAGGACCTCGCCGCCGTTATAGATGATCTCCCAGATTCCCGGAATTGGCGCCGCGACGCGGGCACGCGGCGACAAGGGGGTGAAGCGGACCGACACGACGGGCGGCGCCGCGATCGCAGTCGAGGGCCATACGACCGCCAGCGCGAGCGCCGACAGGCACAACCACCGAAACAAACACACTCGACGTCGCCGTAAGCGTCCGCTCATGCCACCATCCCTCCACTGCGGCGCAGGAAATACCACCACTCGGCGAGCAAAAACACCAGTGCCGCTAATGTTAATAACGGCCAAAGCGGCCGGTCCATTTTCACTTTTTCTTCGGTCGCCGCCACGGACAATTCGCGAAACTGTATGGTATCGGTGCCGGTCAACGAGGTTTCTTCCGACGAAAGCAGGCTGGCGCCGATCCGCGCCTGTTCCGAGCCCCCTTCACTCAATGCATATTCGCCAACGAGCGGTGCGGAGATACCGGCCACTATGCCGTTGTCATCGCTGTTGACGTCGCGCGAGATACTTCCCGGACCGGCGACATGGTAGGTGCGGTTCGTCAGGAGTTGCCGCGCCGGTAACACACCGGTGGTCGTCCCCCGCACGTCGGAGAGCGACGATTGCCGCGTGGCGATCTGCACGGTATTGGCGACTAAAATCGGGAATCCCACGCGGTAGGGAAGCGTGGAATTGTCGGTGTGGAATAGTAGGTAATACGTCGGACGTTCGCCCGAGCGATCGGCGACAATCAGCGGCCCGGTCCGGCCGTGCGCCAAAATGTCGAATCCCGCCTCCTCGTAGTGTCGATCGTGCACGTCCGGGGCCGACTGCGGCCGATCATTGGAATACACCTCGGTCAATTCCACATATTGCAGCAGCGGCGAGGACTTCACCCAATCGACGATCTCCGCTCCTCCCGATTCGACGGTGACGAGGTCTTTGAGCCGCGGCGGGATGACGCCGACGTACAGCGACACCTGTGCCGGCGGCGACGCGTCCTCCGGGCGATCACTGATTAACAGGTCATATTCGCTCAATTCGCTCGCGCCGCTGCCGTCGGCCGGTTCGACAATGATGTTCTCCAAGCCACGGAGGGCATGGCGGAAAGCCTTCATTTCCAGCGGGCAATAAACGGTCAAATCCCGCCCGGCGGGCAGGTCCAAATAGCCGACGTTGTCCGACTCCAACGCGTCGAACCCTTCCGGTGTGAGTTGGACGCGTATCATTGACGGACGGTCCGTTTCGACGTTGAACACTAGCCGTTCGGTTTGTTGTTGTTCGAGAATCACCTCTTCTCCGCCGACAGGATTGCCGTCCTGGGACCACTCGACGCGGGCCGCGGTTTGTTCTTTCTGGGAGCCTTCAACGCGGACGAAAACTTCCCATTTCCTTGCTCCCGCGCGGCGGGCGTTGAGCGCCGTGATGCCGATGTTCCGACCGCCAGGATCCAAACGTTGGTAGGTGAGTTGAAACGGCAATTCAAAATCGGCGTCGGTGGGAAAATTACCGTCCGTTAACAGGAGCACGTCGTTGATTTCGACTGTGCGGGCCATGGCCTGCGTCATCCGCAGCGCTTCTTCGATTTTGCTGGGGATATCGGTCACGGTGATGTCCCGCAGGCCGTCGCGGAGCACGCGTTTGTTGTTGGTAAAATCGGTGACGCGGCGGGCCGTCTTATGAAAGGCGATCAACGACAATTGTTGATCGGGCAGCAGGTCTTCGATCATTTGCTCGACTTGCGCCTTGGCGACCTCGAGCCGCGTGGGACCTCCCGGTTTGTCCCGCGCGCCCATGCTGGCCGAACAGTCGATCAGCACCGGCACATAATTCGCCCGGTCCGCCCCGGTCGGCAGAAACGGCTGCATGACCGCCAGTATCACGCTCACCAACAACAGCAGTTGCAGCAGCAACAGCATGTTGCGTTTGAATTTTTGAAAGGGCGAATTGACCCGCTGGTCGTTGATGACCTGCTGCCATAATACCAGCGAGGTCACGTCCATCCGCGGGCGGCGGAGTTTGAGGAAATAGAAAATGATCAGCGGAATTAGCAGCAAAAACAGCCAGGCCCCGCTCAGGTCGTAGAATCCGGGAAAACTCATCGGACCCACCCCCGCCTGCGGAGCAGGTCGAACAGCACCCAGGGGAGCGGATCATGCGAACTGATCGAAAGAAACCGGCCGTTGCGGCTGCGGCACAGTGACTCAATCCGCTCTTGCAGCGCCAACCGATGCTCCTGATAGATGCCCAACAATTCACCGGCCGAGGAGATGTCGAGCGTCGCCCCGTTTTCACAATCGACAAATCGCAAGTCGCCGGTGACCTCCGGAGAGATTTCCGCCGGGGCCAGGATTTGAATGCCGAACACTTCCAGCCCGGCGCTGAACAGCATATTCAGCGGCCGGTCCATCGCGCCGAACGTGAAGAAATCCGACAACAAGACAGCAATTCCCCGTCCCGTATGCCGCCGCAGGACGCTCTGGACCGCTTCGTCGATCTCGAAGTCGCCGCCCGTCTCGATGTTTTCCAGAAAATCAAACAACCGCCGCATACTGACCCGGCCGGTGATGCCCGATACGAATTGCAGTGCTCCCGATTTGCGATGGCAGGCGTAGACGCTGACTCGTTCCAGGTTCATTAATCCCATCACGGCCAGCGACGCCGCCAATTGTTTCGCTCGCTCGATCTTTCCGTCGTAGACCATCGAAGAGGAGGCGTCGACGATCACCACCACGTGCATCTCTTCTTCGTGGCGAAACTGTTTCATGTAGGGGCGGTTTAAGCGCGAGAAGATATTCCAATCGACGTACCGCGTGTCGTCCCCCGGCGAGTAGTCGCGGTAGTCGACAAATTCGGTGCTGGCGCCTCCTTTGCCCGAAAGGTGTTCCCCCCGGCTGCGATTGGTCAGTCGCCGTGTCGGATTCAACCGCATACGTTCCACTCGCGCCAACACATCGTTGTCGAGCAGGGTCGTCAGTTGCCGTTTCGATTTTGATTCGGTCGATTCCATCGTGTTTTCGACTCTTATGAAGTCGTGCTATGTTCGGATTGGGTGCCACTGGCTCCGCCAGTGCGTTGCTATATTGGCGGCACTCACTCGCAGGCACTGGCAAAGCCAGTGGCACCCCGATTCTTGTGAATCGGCAGAATTCAGAACTCAGATGTCCTCCGCGACTTGCCGGATCGAATCGCCAATCAGTTCCGCAATCACAATGTTTTCCGCTTGGCCGTCGTAGTTCAGCAAGACGCGGTGTTGCAAGACTTCGATGGCGAAGTATCGGATGTCTTCAAAGGCGACGTGCGCACGTCCTTGGCTCAGCGCCCGCACACGGGCGGCCCGGATTAGGCTTTGCGCCGCCCGGGGACTGGCGCCCCAGCGGACGAAGCGTTTGATGTCTTCGGAGGCGAATTCCGTATCGGCGTGCGTCGCCAAGATCAACCGCACGGCGTAATCCCGCATGGGGTCGGCCACGACCACTTTGTCCAGCACGCCCCGTAACTCGACGATCTGCGATGAATTGAGCAGCTTCTGCAGTTCGACCGGCCGCTTGAGGATCGTGCGGCTGACGACTTCGTTGATTTCGTTGCGGTTGGGGAAGGGGACTTCGACCTTAAACATGAACCGGTCGAGTTGCGCTTCGGGCAAGGGGTAGGTCCCCTCTTGCTCGATCGGGTTTTGCGTGGCCATCACGAAGAACGGTTGTTCGAGGTGATAGACTTTGCCGCCGGTGGTCACGGACGCCTCCTGCATCGTTTCCAACAGCGCCGATTGTGTTTTGGGCGAGGCGCGGTTGATTTCGTCGGCCAACAGCAACTGTGTGAAGATCGGGCCAGGGCGAAACTCGAAACGGTACTGTCCGGCCTCGTTGCTGCTCATCATGTTGGTGCCGATGATGTCGGCCGGCATCAGGTCGGGCGTGAATTGGATGCGGCGAAACTCCAAATCGAGCACGCGGGACATGGCCTTGACCAATTCTGTCTTGCCGAGACCGGGAACGCCCTCCAACAGCACGTTGCCGCCGGAGAACAGGGCGGTCAGCGTCGCTTCCACCACGCGATGCTGTCCGACGATCATTTTGCCAACCTCGGCTTGTGCGGCGGCATAGTCCTTCTTGAATCGGTCCGCCTCGTCTTGCAGAATATCGGGGCTTTCGGTGGTGACGTCTTGGCTCATGGTCGTACTTTCCCGTTGCTGGGACAACGAATTCGGGACGGGTTGGTGTAACGAAATAATCTCCAGCGCTGCCGGCGCTTGTTTTTTGTCTGGCTAATCTTCGTCCGACCGTTGGCGTTTCATCCGCAACAGTCGTTCGGTCGTGCTCATGTTTTCTTGGGAGGTTTCTTGCGGCGGTTTGGCCGTAGTATCTGGCTTCTTCGCCGGTTGTCGGCCGGCGGTCGTGGGGCGCCCCGGGCCGGCAGAACGTGGCTTGGTCGTCGTGGTTGTGGCCCTCTGGGCATCGAGCGACGATCCGACGGTTCGTTTGCGTTCCAGCAACGCGCCCATCAATTCGCCCGATGCACCGGCGGTTTTCTTCAGACTGAACAGGCTCTTGATCGTAAACCAGTCGATTTGAATGCGGCGAATCGCCACGTCCAGCGGAACTAGACAGGCCAACGCGATCAAAAACCAGTGGAATATCGGCAGCGAACTGGTCCGCGGCTCGCGGCGGGATTCGTAGATTGTTTTGATGGTTTCCGCCGGGTCCTGGTCCGCGAGGCTTTCCCCCTTGGTTTTGCGGCTGAGGCTGTTTAGCACGGTTGGGTTTGACCGGAATCGCAGGTATTCAGGGGAATAGGGGACGAGAAATCCGCCATACGTTTCGTCCTTGCGGCCTTCGCCGACACCGATTGCCCGCACCTGGTAGCGCCCCTTGGCCCGTAGCGGCAACGTGGCCTGATAACGGCGGGGACCGACTTGCCGCAGCGGCAGCGTCTCTTCCACACCGCCCGGTCCGGAGACGACGGCTTGTACCTCTAAGAACGTCTCTTCCTCGTGGAAGTCCTCGACTTGCAGCACCCCTTGGCTGCCGGAGGCAAAACTGCGCAGCCGCAGGTTTCCCAACTTTTCCACGCGGGAGATCCGCGTTAGCAGCTGTTCGACGAATGTGCGGTACTTATCCCAATCCATCCACTCGGCAGCCCAATTCGGCGAAAGGTCAGAAGTGAACGCGGCGGTCGTGCTCAGTCCGTACCGCCACAGCGACAAGATCGGTTCCAGTTCGTCTTCTTCGTTGGGAGCTTTGAGGATTGTCCGCACGCTGTGATCCCCCTTGGCGGTGGTGAGCACATAACCCCGCAGTTGCGGCATGGCGTCGATGCCTTTGAGCACACCGTCCAGATCATTCTCCACTTCTGGCGTGATCGTTTTGTTTTGGATCATGCTCCGCTTGAGCGTCTTGGACTCCTTGATGAAGATCGACGGCAATTCGTTGGGGCTGGCGGGGAAGTAATACCGGCCGCCCGTCAGCGCCGCCACGCGGCGCATCTTGGAGATGTCCTGCCCGCCGTGGGGGAAAATGGCCACCATGGAGATGCTGATACTCTCCGCAATGTACTGTTCGATCAGTTCTTTCGACGGCGGCCCGGGATCGCCGTCGGAGATGATGATCATATGTTTTGCGGAAGCGTCGCTGGCCTTTAAGCCCGCCAGTCCCAGCTCCATCGTCCTGGCGAAACTCGGCATGTCGCCGATCTGCGCACCGTTGATTTCGCGGAGCATCATATCGATTTCCGAGACCGGCGTGAGTTTGAAGACCCACTCTTCGCCGTTTTGGGTATAGGCCAAAACACCTGCCTCATCTTGGGCACCGAGGACTTTGATCGCTTGTTTCGTGATCCGTTTGCCCCAGGTGTTTCCGTCGGCGAATTCGCACGTGTGCAAGATGATGGCCAGCGCCCCTTTGGGCAGGACCTTCTTTTTCGTGATGTCCATTGTCACCGGCAGCGCTTCTTCGATGGCTGTGCGGTGATAGCCGCCGGGACCGTAACTGTTCGGACCGCCGACCATCAAAAAGCCGATGCCGAAGTTCTTCGCCGCGTCCTTGACCGCTTCCATCTGCACGGTGTCGAACGAATCGGCGGCGACGTTGTTGAAGATCACGCAGTCATACGGCATGAGCGACATCGCATCCCGCGGCACGTCGTAGGCGGTCATGATGTCCAGTGCGCGTTTCGACTCGCGGATGGCGCGGGCCAAGGTTTCATGGTCGCGGGGATCCCCTTGCGGGTCGTTCACCAACAGAACGCGACCTTCGCCGGCCAGATACAGGTAGTTGAGGGCTTCGTTGTTCTCCCGCAGGTTGTCCAAGTCGGTTGTGGTGTCAATACGGGCCGTGTATTCGTAGTATCCGGCGTCGCGGAGATAGATCGGCACGACGTAGCGGTTCTTACCCTCCTCGAATTCGACGCGCTCTTCATAGATCGACTTGCCGTTTTCCATCAGCGTCAACGTGCCCGATCCCTTTTGCAGTGAGGAGAGGATCACGACCGCCTGATAGTTCTCGCCGATCTTGACGTTTTCCGGCAGTTCCAGCCGTTCCAGCCAGACTTCGTTTTTGTGGTTGTACTCAATCGGCATGACGTCGATTGCGATCTCGCGGGCGGTCAACTGATCGACGACGTCCGACAAGTTCCCTTCGGTTTCGGTACCGTCGCTCATCAGCACGATGCGGCCCTGGTGGTCAGCGGGAATCATCGCTGCTGCCAGCGACAGCGCCTCTTCGAGGTTCGTCGCATCCCGATCGATCAGCGAGTTGATCGTGACCCCTTCGTCGAACGGCAAGGTCATCCGCGGCGGCAGTTCGACTGCTGCGTGCCGGCCGAAGACCACGATGCCGACTTTGTCCTTTTGCGGTTTTTGGCTGGCGGTCTGGGCGATAAACTGAAACGCTTCGTCCACCGTGCCGTCTCCAATCGAATCGGAGATGTCCACCAAATAGACAACCGAGAGCGCATCCTGCCGGCGGAGGGAGCGCGGTTCGGCAAGCACCAACACCAACAGCCCGACCAGGCACAACCGCGTGATGAAAGCGAACATCTGCCGTTTGCGGCTCAGCCCGCTTAGCCCGCAGATGTGCATCCACCACACCCAAACCGTGACCACAATCAATGCGAAGGCCTGCGGATTGGCGTACAGCAACACATGCCGCCATTCCAGTACGAAGCAAACGATCGCATAGACGGCCAGAAACAGGATCAGCGGCAGCGCATCGGTCCAAGTCACTCGCCGGGGCGGTTTGGGGAACACGCGGAGGAGCAACTGTTTCCACTTCACAGCTTAAGCTCCACGATGCGATGGTTTTCGGTGTCGGCGATGCGAAGGCGATGCTGCGAGTCGATCGCCAATCCCCAGGGCTTGAGGAAGCCGTCGTTCTCGCGGCTGGTCTTGCCGTAACGCCCCAACAGTTGGCCGGCCAGATTCGTTTTGGTCACGCGTCCCGCGCCGTATTCGA
>CALFYU010000066.1 GCA_937952455.1 uncultured Planctomycetaceae bacterium | reverse complement strand
GATGTCCCACCAGGATAGGTCCGCGGATGCCCGTTTCAACATTCCACATCGGCACGGTGTTGTCGTCGCTGGATGAAGCGAGCCACCGGCCATCAGGGCTCCAAGCAACTTTGATCACTCTGTTGGTATGGCCGCCGAAAATCCGCACCAGGTCGAGCTCCGGCACCGTGTAGACCCGCACGTCATGGCCTTCGCCGAATGCCACGTATCGGCTATCGGGACTGACTTCGAGCGACCAAAAATGGACGGGAAACCGGCACGGTCGATTCGTGATAATCTGCCAACGCCCCAAGCCGTCGATTTTTTTCGGATGAGGTATTAGGCCGGGTAATTGATTGTCTTCGTTCAGGGAGGCCAGCCCAAGGGCAGGTGCCTTTCCCTCCCCATGTTCCCGCAGTTCAACACCCACCGTACCCCCTTCGGGTACGTTAACTTCCGCGATTTTGTTTCCGTGCTGATCCCTAATCACCACAATGACGGAGGCTGCCACAATGCCACCGATGAATGCGGTCGCAAAGGACAACGCCAACGCGCGATTGCGTTGCCCCCATTTGACGATGCGGGTGGTCAGTGTCGGCCGCCGGGCCAGGACCGGTTCGTTGTTGACGAACCGCCGCAAGTCATCGGCAAATTCCTGTGCCGTGGCGTAGCGGTTGTCCGGGCGCTTGCTGATCGCTTTGAGAATTACCGTTTCCAAGTCAGCCGGAATCGCCTTATTGATCCGCCGCGGCGGGACGGGGTCTTCCTCGGCACGCTTGCGTAACAGTTCCTGATGATCACTGCCGGAATACAGCGGCTGCAGCGTGAGCAGTTCGTACAACGTGACTCCCAGCGAAAAAACATCGCTGCGGACATCCACCGCAACGTTATTGCCGGATGCCTGTTCCGGGCTCATGTACCGCAGCGTCCCCATCACGTCACCGGTCATTGTGAGGGCGGCGTCCCCTTCGACCCGAGCCAGGCCGAAGTCGGTGACCAATAGTTTGCCGTCGGCGTCAAGCATCAAGTTCGACGGCTTGATGTCACGGTGCAGAACGCCGTGTTGATGTGCATATTCGAGCGCTTCGGCGGCTTGAATCCCCAATCCGGCGATTGTGCGAAAGAATTCCGACTTACTGGTGCACTCCTTCGTGTCGAACATCGCAAACGGATGCGTGTCGTCCGCCCGCCGCGGTACATCGGTGCCGTAAGGTGGGACGCTTCCGCCATCGGTGGTTGTGGGTGCATGGGGATCGACCAGAGAAATGCGGCGTGTGGCGTTTTGCGGCTGAAACTCTCCGCTCGCTACGCTGAGGGCCAGCGCGAAATCGGCCGCATCGGTCGGAGGCAGGTCTGCCGTAGAAATGTCACGCAATTGTCGGATCAGCTCGCCGGCGTCGTGGCCGTCAACGTACTGCATGGCATAATAATGCACGCCTCGGTCACAACCCACGCTATGGACGTTGACGATGTGCGGATGATCCAGCGCCGCGGCTGCTTGAGCTTCGGTTTGAAAACGCTTCAGTTGTCGCTGATCGAGCACGGCGGCAAAGGGGAGGACTTTCACAGCCACACGGCGATGAAGCGAGATTTGTTCTGCCTCATACACCACGCCCATTCCGCCGCGGGCGATCTCGCGGACGAGTCGAAAATCGCCGAGCGTCGTGCCCGGCGGGGCGCTTTTGGTGAGACTTTCTGGTGACTTTCCCGGCGGCGTGCGTTCCACCAAGGTCGCGATGGGTGGGACCACGTCGCTGTCAGGGATGTCCAACAGGTCTCCGATTTTGCGATTCGCACGAATCAGGCGTTGAATACGGGCCTCCTGTTGTGCATCCCCCGCGCACGCACGTCGGATGTATGAGGAGCGGTCGGCGTCGTTCTCGATCTCAATAGAGCAAGAAAAAATCGAAGCTTCTGTCTTGAGGTTGCCGCTCATCGTCATTTTTCCGGAACTTCGGACTCACTGCTCCCTTAAATAATGCGAAAAAAAAACGCAAAGCAGTCACGTAATCCAAGAAAACTGGCGATTTTCTGGAAATCTATATCCGGTGACTAGAGTTGTCCTCCATCTCACTGCGGAGCCAAGCCCGGGCAAAGATCCAAGTCCGCCTGGACGTGCTAGGTGATATCCCTAATAGGTCCGCAGTATCATCAACTGACAACCCGGCGAAAAACCGTAGTTTTACAATTTGGGACGCCCTAGGATTCTCTTTTTCCAGCCGTTTCAACGCATCGTCCAACTCGAGTACCTGCTTGAGGTCGACCTCGGCGACGAATTCTGCGTCAATCAAATCGTGACGCTGGAGTTCACCGCCATTCCGAACGGCGTTTTTTCGCCGCGCGCATTCTACGAGAATCCGTCGCATGGCCTCTGCGGCGGCCGCGAAAAAATGCCCGCGGCTGTCCCATCGTTGTGCTTTCTCAACATCCACCAGGCGGACGTAGGCATCGTGCACCAAAGCGGTCGGTTGCAGCGTATGATCCGGCGATTCCCCAGCCATTTTGGCCGCCGCCAATCGGCGCAATTCGTCGTAAATCAACGGCAACAACCTGTCTGCCGCTCCCTGATCACCGCTTTCAATGTCGGAAAGAATCTGCGTTACGTCACCCATAGTGGCCCTGTGAATACTTGATTTCACTGGAAATTCAAGGCGTCCATTTTAAGCAGAGCTCAGGGCAAAATGCACTCGGAATCTGCCAGGAGATTCACGGTCTTGGAAGATGTACTACGACTTGCTAAGCCATAGTGGGCAGGCTGAACTGATCGGTGCGGTCTTGCCAGGGTAATTACCATCCGCGCGTCGTAGTGCAAGCTGGGCAGCGCGCTAATCGAAAGTGTTGATGATGTACTCTTTCTTCAGGCACGCCGATTCCAATTCAGCCGCTGCCTCCCCCCGTTAACCTCCGCCACGATCGCCCGCGATTCCCGCTCGGTGACCGAATCCTTCCCGAACTCCACCCGCGACGGAAAAAACAATTCCTGCTGAATGTCCGGCGTCAGATTTAGCAGATTCATGATCTGCTTCACCCGCGCCCGGCTGACGTACCCCAGGTACATACAGAGTCGCAGCCGTCTCCCTTGTGGGCGAAGTGCCGCAGAATCCGTATACTGTTACTTCATCGGGCGGATCGTCGAGTTGCAAATCGGCGGTCCAAGCGAACCCGGCGGAGGTGTGTCTTCCTGCCTTTCGGCACACGCCGCCCGGTTCGGCCCGACCGAAAGTAAGGCAGGTGCAGCATGTCGAGTATTCTCCCCTTCGCTTGCGGCCATCACCAGGTCTGGTCCCCGATCGCCAATGAGATTCACGCCGCCATATGGGACCGCGTAAGACTTGAGGTCGTGCAGAGGTTTGTCCGGCAATGGGCATCGGATTGGGTGGCTAAGGTGAACGCCGCAGAGGCCAAGCAGCAACCGACGTTCGCGAGGGTCCGGCAAGCTTTCCACTACCCCGAGGATTGGACGCTGAACCTGATCGCGGATAACTTGCCCTATGACCAGCAACTAAGACTGGCGAGAGACGCGATATGGACTTGGCAACCCGAACTCCCCGATCTTCCGCTTCCGCCATCCCATCGCCCGCGTTCCCTGGCCGAGAAGTGGGCCGCCTTAAGTGCCGTGCATGACGTGTTCGACCTGACGGGCGACAAGGTTCTGCCGTGGCCGTTACCGGAGGATAACCAAGATCTGGTGGCCCTCACGGAATGGATGCGGGGTGAGGGAGGGGCGTACCTGGTATTGATGCGGGCGGCCGGCGCGTTGACCGATACCGAAGACGACGCGGTCGGTAGATGGCTGGAGGACGTAAAGAAGGGCGGCGCCCCGGCGGTCGAACCGGACGGCAGCGAGACTGACTCGGGGCGCGAGATACAGCCCCCAGAGGTCAAGACGGCGGAAAACGACAAGTCAACCGGCGGCGAGAATCAGGAAACTCGGAAGCCAGTCTGCCAAAGCAGCATGGTCAAGCTGTTTGGCCAAGGTGAACAGCCAGAAGTGGACGGCAAGCTGAAGCCCAAATTGACGGCGGCCCGATATCACACGGTACAGGCACTTATCGAAGCGGGTGAAACCGGACTGACAAAAGACGAGCTTGATAGCAAGAGCGGGCACACCGATGCCCGGAAGCTCCTGAAGGCAGTAGCAGAGATCGATGAAGAATGGGCGGCTGTAATTTCTCTTCCAGGGGTAACTGGCAAGGGGTATCGCATCCGGTGACACTTCTTGTTGCCGCCCACCTTCGCCCACTATTACCCACCTTTTCGCCCACCACTACCCACCTTTTCACCCACGATTCCCCACCTAGACCGCTCTTAGGATGCCCGTAGCTGACAAACATTTTTTGTCCTACGGAGTATGACCAATGAGCGAACTTGTTGACGCCCGAGAGTTGGCCGAGCGGTTGCGCGTGACCACCGCAACAGTTCACGCTTGGCATCGGCGGGGATGGATTCCCTGCCTCAGGGCCGGACGTCGGCCCGTTCTTTTCGACCTGGCCGCGGTCAAAGAAGCACTGCGTAAACGCGCCGAGACTCGGCAAGGGGTGGACCATGCCGAGTAGTAGCACCCCCACGACATCGACGCCCACTCCTTTGGCCCTGCGGCCCCGCGACGCGGCGTTGGCCCTGGGTATTTCCGCCCGAACCCTCTGGGGGCTGACGGCCCCTCGCGGCCCGATCCCCTGTCTTCGCATCGGGCACGGCAAGCGGCAATCCGTATTGTATCCCGTGGCTGAACTGCAAGCCTGGCTGAGCCGGCAAGCGGAAGCCGTGAATGGGGGCGATGATGACGATTGAAGCATATCACGGGCAAGAGGCCCAACAGGCGATTCACCGCCAAGACCGCGAAATGCGCGAAGCGATGGATCGCGAATATCTTGCGGACCATCCACCGGAAGATGGCAAGCTCCGTGAAGTGAAGCCGTACTTTGATTTCATCACCGCCGGGCAACTGGATGATGCCGACTGTGCGGTTGATTACCACATCAAGGGTTGGCTCGTGAAAGCGCAACCGTGCATCCTGGCCGGTTCAAAGAATGTACTCAAAACAAATATCGTCATCGAATTGGCGACGTCACTAGCTGCCCACAATCCGTTTCTCGGCATGTTCCACACCGACATGCGAACGCCAACGCTGGTGATGAGTGGCGAATCGGGCATGGGCGTGATTCAAGAGACGTATCGGAGAATTTGCGTATCAAAGGGCTGGGCGGCGGGAAAGGTTCCCGATTTGTACTTCGCGTTCAAAGTTCCGCAAATCGTGAACGTTGCACACATGGCCGAGATACGCGATTTCATCATCGTCAAAGACATCAAAGTCATCATCATCGACCCTGCCTATCTGGCGATGAGCACACTGGGAGACAACGCATCAAACCTATTTGCCGTTGGCGGGCAACTGTGGCACCTTACCGAGCTATGCGAGGAAACGGGCGTCACACCGATTTTGCTTCACCATAACACCAAGGCTAGTTTGTCGTACGAACCACCGGAACTTGAAAACATTGCATGGGCTGGTTTCAGCGAATTCGCTCGCCAATGGATTCTCTTGGGCCGACGCGAACGATACAACCCAGAAAATGCCGGTTCACACAAATTATGGATTGTTGCCGGCGGATCGGCTGGCCATAGCCAGGAGTGGGGATTGAACATCGAAGAAGGGCATCAGGATGACCCCGGCGGGCGGCGCTGGGAGGTGGATGTCATCAGAGCATCACAGGCACGCCACGAGGCCATGCAGGGCGATGCGGAACGTAAGGCCGACTCGGAAGCCGCGAAGCAGGAGGCGACACGTCAGCGGCGACGCGGCGACGTACTGCGGGCGCTACAGCGATTCACTGAGCCGACGTTCAAGAGCACAATCCGCGACGCCGCGGGCATGTCGTCGCAGACCTTTACGCCGATCCTGCACGAGTACATCGACGATGGCACTGTCACGGAAATCATCGCCCCAAAAGGAGGCAACCCGACCTACATTCTCACGGAAAACCATATTGACGGACAGGCGGACAATTGTTGACGGACGGGCTGTCCGTCCGTGCGGAGCTGACGTGGCGTACAAACCCCCTTTAGGGGGGTGTCCGCTGTCCGCCACAAGCCATACCTGCACACGGACAATTTGTCCGTTGTCCGTGACTTTTCCAGGAGGGTAAACCAAATGACCGAACCAACGGACCAACCTGAACGCGTGCGTTTCACGATCACGCTCGAAGCTGTCCAGCACGCCGACCCGCTGGCGGCACTGGCCGAGCCGTCGATGCTATTGGTCACGATTCACGACGCGATCCTGACGACAGCAGCGCACATACCCGCCGTCGAGTCGGCGATCATCGCGGAATTTGGCCGGCTCGGAACAATGCCCAAAATACGGCCGAATCTCTACTGGACATAAAGGCCAGTATTTCGTATGATGCACGACATGGCGAAAAAACGAACCAAGAAACTGACCGACCAATTGCGACAAGCAATCGACGATTGCGGACTGTCGCGATACGAAATCGCCATGAAAACTGGCATCGACGAAAGCGCCTTGGCCAAGTTCTACAACGGGCATCGCGGCCTTTCGATGGAATCGTTAAACGCCTTAGGCGAGTTCCTGCAATTGACAATTCACCTGGGCCGGAAGGCCGAACGGAAAGATTGAACCATGGCCAGCATCGAATATCGCGCCCGCTCCACGCGGGTGATTGCGTACGTCAACAAGGACAAACAGACGTTCGCGCTGGGACGAGTTACAAAGAAGACGGCTGAGCGGTTCGCCGGAAACATCGACACGCTGTTGCACGAACGGCGTTGTAACCTGCCGATAAGCCGCGAGGTCTCAAACTGGCTCGCGGACCTGGACGATTCGCTTTACTGCATGTTGGCCGAACACGGGCTTGTGGAGTCGAGGGTAAAAGCTGGCACGCTGGCCACGTTCATCGACAGTTACATTGCCAGCCGTAGTGATGTGACCGAACGGCGGATCGGGAAGTTCAAGAACGCGAAGGCGCGGATGGTTGAATTCTTCGGCGATGTGGAACTGGACACGATCACGCCCGGAGCGGCGGACGAATACGCCCGTTGGCTGTTGAAGCAGCTCGCCGCGCCCACGGCCCACAAGGAATGCCAGATCGCCGCCCAATTCTTGCGACATGCCTATCGTCGGGAACTCATTCCGCGGAACCCGTTTGACGGTGTGGTTGTGGGTAAGGCCACTAACGACGATCGCCGGGTATTCGTTCCACGCGATGTGATCCAGAAGGTATTGGACAAGTGTCCGAATTGGCAGTGGCGAACCGTCGTCGCGTTGGCTCGCTACGGAGGATTGCGTTGTTCGTCCGAGGTTGCGTTGTTGAAATGGTCCGACATTCACTGGGATGCCGATCGGTTCACGGTGACAAGCCCGAAAACGAAGCGATACGGCAAGGCAACGCGGGTCGTCCCGTTGTTCCCGGAACTGCGGCAATTCCTCGACGAAGCGTTTTCGATGGCTCAGGAAGGCGAGACGTGGGTTGTGCCGATGCTTGGCGGCGACGGCGACAAAAACCTTGGTACGACGTTTCGGAAGATCGTGCGGCGTGCTGGTGTGGATGTGTGGCCCAAGCCGTTTCAGAACTGTCGATCGTCCCGCCAGACGGAATTGGAGCAACGATTCCCCACGTATGTCGTTTGTACTTGGCTGGGGAACACGCCCACGGTGGCCCACAAACACTATCTGACCGTTACCGACGATCACTTCGGGGAGGCGATTGCGCAAACTGGGGATTGGCTGGGGATGCGGACGCCCGTTTTGATTCGCGGCGACTCGCAAAA
Source organism: uncultured Planctomycetaceae bacterium (assembly GCA_937952455.1). GTDB lineage: Bacteria > Planctomycetota > Planctomycetia > Planctomycetales > Planctomycetaceae > Symmachiella. The sequence goes on along the minus strand of CALFYU010000066.1, from coordinate 11,576 downwards.
GAAATCCCGCACCGTGCAAAAAGTGCGGGAAAACGCGAGTTTTTCGGAAGTTGTGGGCATTCTGGAAAACGCCCAAATAGCGGAGGAGGGACTCGAACCCCCGACACGCGGATTATGATTCCGCTGCTCTAACCAACTGAGCTACTCCGCCAAAACTCAGGATTTCGCCCGGCGACGACACGCGAAAACGGTCTGCCGGAACGCGAAACGTGAGTGGATATTATCGACTTGCGACGGTCGCTTCAACACTGCGGGGGTGATTCTTCTTGCCTCATTCTGCAGGCTTTCCTGCTGGTGCTGAACCTTCCGATACGATCCGAACGATCGATAATATGACACGAAGATTGGAGCCAAGGTTCCCCTCAATCGTCGCGCAGCTCCGTCGACGAAATATCCTCCCGAAATTCCGCCTCCGTGATCTCCACAAACAGCTCCACAAAGCCCGCTGGCAGTTCAATCTCACCCAGCGTCGTGAATCCATCTCCCCAAACGCGCCCCGCGACTAGAAACCGGCAGCCTTGGTCGCGGATTACCGACAGTGCATCGTGCATTCGGGCGTTGCTGGAGTCGTAGAACCGCGGATCGACGATCCGCACGGCCGTGTCGATGCCGACGACGAAGGTTGTTTCGGGGAGTAACTCGGCTTTTTCCGCAAACGTCGCTGCCGCCGTCACCGCCAGCAGGTCGTCTTCAAACTGACGGCACCGCGCGAGTAGCTCGGCGTGTGCCAGCGATGCTTTCTCGGCGTTGTGAGCGGAGAGTTCATAGCCAACCGTCCCCGACAGCAGCCGTTGCGCTACGCGGCGTAATTCGCGGTGTCCGTCGTGCAGCGGATTGAATGCCCCGCACAACAGGCCCGCCGGAGGGGAATCGATGTCTGCTGAGAATTCAGCAGCTGTGGGCGACCAAACGACTCGCCGTTTCCCCGCCAAGAGCTCTTGCAACAAGGTTTCCATAGCGATTCACGAAATGGACGCCGCTACTCTGATGCGACGCTGCTTACGACGGCGAAGCCGTTGGTTTGGGACTGGCCACCGGTCACTGGCCACTCCCCTCATTCCCACTCAATCGTACTGGGCGGCTTGGAACTGATGTCGTAGGTCACGCGATTTACGCCCCGAACCGTATTGATAATGCGTGTCGAGATGCGCCCCAGTACATCATACGGAACATGGTACCAATCGGCCGTCATAAAGTCGTCGGTCTGGACCGCACGCACGGCGATCACGTCGTCGTACGTGCGGTCGTCCCCCATCACCCCCACGCTTTGCACTGGCAGCAACACGGCAAATGCTTGCCGAATTTCGCGATACAATCCTGCCTTGGTCAATTCGTCGATGACAATCGCATCGGCTTCGCGCAGCGTCTCCAAGCGGTCTTTGCGGACTTCACCCAGGCAGCGGACCGCCAGGCCGGGGCCGGGAAACGGATGTCGCCAGACCATCTCTTCAGGCAACCCCAGTTCCAGGCCCATCGCACGCACCTCGTCTTTGAACAGATCCCGCAACGGCTCGATCAATTCGAAGCCCAACTCCTCGGGCAATCCCCCTACGTTGTGGTGCGCCTTGATCGTCGCCGCCGGACCGTCGGGATCCGCTCCGCTTTCAATCACGTCAGGATACAAAGTGCCTTGGGCGAGAAACGTCGCATCGGGAATGCTCTCTGCTTCCTTGCGGAATACGTCAATAAACAGCCGGCCGATAATTTTCCGCTTCTGCTGCGGTTCGGTGACGCCGGTCAATTCCTTGAGGAACAGATCCTCCGCATCGACGACATGCAGGTCGGTCTTGAAATGTCCCTGAAAACAATTCACGACCGATTCCACTTCCCCCGCCCGCAGCAATCCATTGTCCACCAGAATGCATGATAGCTGCGAACCAATCGCCTCGTACAAAAGCGCCGCCACGACGGACGAATCGACTCCGCCCGACAATCCACAGATGACGCGGCGATTGCCGACCCGTTCCCGCAGCATCTGCACGTCGCGTTGGATGAACGCGCTCATCCGCCAATTTCCCTGGCAGCCGCAGATCGTGCGGACGAAGTTCCCCAACAATGTGCCGCCCTGTTCGGTGTGTGTCACCTCGGGATGAAACTGTAGTCCGTAGATTTCGCGGCTGTGATGTTTGACAGCGGCAAACGGACAGGTGTCAGTGGCTGCCAAGGCGGTAAAGTGGTCGCTAAGGTCCTGAACCTGATCGCCGTGGCTCATCCAAACGATTGACTCCTCCGGCACTCCCTCAAACAAGCGGCTCGTCGTGACGACACGGCAGGTCGTACGGCCGAACTCGCGTTGCGCCCCCGGTGAGACCTGGCTCCCCTGCGACCGGCAGGCGAGTTGCATCCCGTAACAGATGCCCAAAATGGGAATATCCAAATCGAAAATTGCCGGGTCGGGCTGCGGAGCATTCGGCCCGTAGACGCTGGCCGGCCCGCCGGAGAGAATCAGTCCCCGTGGATTGATTTCACGGATGCGGTCGACGGTCAGGTCGTGCCGTACGATTTGGCAGAAGACATTCTGCTCGCGCACCCGCCGAGCGATGAGTTGTGCCGTCTGCGACCCGAAATCGAGGACGAGAATCACATCCTCTTCCTCGCGCGCCACGCTAGAAGTTGTGCACTGCGTGGCGATGCCTTGTCCGTTCATCCTGTTTCCTGATATGACCCTGACCGAGCCCGTAAAAAGGCAATCGAGAAAACCCGCATTTTTGCAGGTGCTCACACCGAAATCAATTGGAACGGGGCGGAATGGGAATCCGGACAACGTGCTCAAAGCCGCTCTCGGAACTTCCCGATTCCTTACAGACCCGCCTATTCCGCTGGAATTGGGTAGTTTGGGCGTCTTAGGGCAGACAATTGGCTTTCCTTTTGCGGAATCGGGCAATGCTACCATCAATGCCCGCTCATGTGATGGTTTCGCAGACGCGCCGCGGTCGTTAGCATAGGACACACAACCGGCGTCCGAGATCTTTGAGAGGACACGAGTCAGCATATGGCAGGACAAGGTTCAGGGCTAACTGTGGGGGTCGTGCGAGAGAGTTTTCCGGGTGAACAACGCGTCGCCGTTGTCCCCGCTGTCGTCAAAACGCTCGCCAAAGCAGGACTACAGACCGTCCTCGAAGCCGGGGCCGGGACAGCGGCCGGCTATCCGGACGACCAGTTTGCGGCTCAAGACGCACGCGTCGAGACGGACCGCGGCGTCGTATTCTCTGCTTCTGACGTCCTGTTGCAGGTTCGCGGCGGCGGGGCGAATCCGGAATGCTTCGCGCAGGACTTGGAACTTCTCCGCCACGGCCAAGTGCTCATCGGCGCATACGATCCGTTGTCCGCTCCCGAGTCACTCACTCAATTGGCCGAGCGGGGGGTCACCTGCTTCGCGCTGGAGCTATTGCCGCGGATCACCCGCGCCCAGTCGATGGACATCCTTTCCTCGATGGCCACGGTCGCTGGGTACAAGGCGGTCTTGCTCGCTGCCGCGTCGCTGCCGCGGATGTTTCCGATGATGATGACCGCCGCCGGCACCGTGACTCCGGCCCGTGTCTTGGTGATCGGCGCGGGCGTCGCCGGGCTACAGGCGATTGCCACGGCCAGACGATTGGGAGCTGTCGTGCAGGCATACGACCTGCGTCCGGCCGTTCGCGAAGAAGTTGAGAGTTTGGGCGGCAAGTTTGTCGACTTGCCCTTGGAATCGGGCGAATCGACTGCTTCCGGTGGATATGCGGAGCAAAAAGGGGAAGAATTCTATCGAAAACAACAGGAATTGATGCACCGCATCGTGGCCGAGAGCGACGTGGTGATTTCGACAGCCGCTGTGCCCGGAGCCAAAGCCCCCGTGTTAATCAGTGCCGAGATGGTCGATGCAATGCCGCACGGGTCGGTAATCGTCGACCTGGCGGCCGAACGAGGCGGCAATTGTGCAGTCACCAAACCGGGAGAGACGGTCACCCATTCCGGCGTCACAATCATCGGTGAAACGAACTTGCCGTCGACCGTTCCGTATCACGCGAGCCAAATGTTCGGCACCAATCTTGCCAACTTCTTAAAATCTCTGCTGAACGACGAGGGTCAATTGGATGTGAACCTCGACGACGAAGTGATACGCGAAACGCTCATTTGCCGCGACGGCGAGATCGTGCACCCCCGCATCCGCGAAAAACTGGGCCTCTCGCCCGCGGAAGCCAATTAGCGGCCCCATTCACCGACAAGATTCACGCATCGGCATTTTTTTCTGCCACGTGTCAGGAGTACATTGCTCATGGAAATTGTGGTCACCGGCTTGACGATCTTCGCGCTGGCGTCCTTCGTCGGCTTTGAAGTCATCACCAAGATTCCCGCGACGCTGCATACCCCGTTGATGTCGGGATCGAACGCGATTTCGGGCATTATCCTCACCGGCGCGGTGATCGCCGCCGGATCGCAGGACCCCTCCCTCGCCAAGACACTCGGTTTCATCGCCGTGATTCTGGCCACGGTGAACGTGGTCGGCGGCTTCATTGTGACGCATCGCATGCTGGCCATGTTCCACAAGAGAGGTTGAGCAAGTGCCGAACGCCACCATCGATACGATCATCAATTTTTGTTATCTGCTCGCCGCCATATTTTTCATTGCCGGCCTCAAAGGGCTAACGCACCCGCGGACTGCCGTGCGGGGAAACATTCTGGGCAGTATCGGCATGTTGATCGCCGTCGTGGCCACGCTGTGGCATCACGACATTGTCGACCGGCGGATGATCTTTGCCGGCATGGCGATCGGTGCGGTCATCGGTGTCCTTTTGGCAGTGAACATCGGCATGAAGCTCATGCCGCAACTGGTGGCGATGTTCAACGGCTTCGGCGGGATCGCCTCCGTTTTCGTGGCCGGCGCCGAAGTGGCCCGCGATACCGGCGACTCACGACAAATCGCGACGCAAACCTTGGTGGCAATCGTCGCCTCCGGGATCATTGGCGGCGTTACGTTCTGGGGTTCGCTGGTGGCGATCGGCAAATTCAGTGAATGGGACTTTATCGAACGCCTGAAGTTTCCTGGCGGCCAGATTCTAAACGCCGCGCTGGGGCTGGTGCTGCTCGCCCCGGCGATCTGGTGCGTCAACGGTGCCCATCCGGCCGTCGCCTATTGGCTGGTCGTCCTCGTGGCGTCGATATTGGGCGTGACAATGGTCATGCCGATCGGCGGCGCCGACATGCCCGTGGTGGTTGCCCTTTTGAACTCCTATTCCGGTCTGGCAGCGGCCGCGACGGGTTTCGTACTTCAAAATAATATGCTGATCATCACGGGGGCCTTGGTAGGGGCATCCGGACTGATTTTGACACAGATTATGTGCCGGGCGATGAATCGCACGTTGGCCAACGTTTTGTTCAGCACGTTTTCCGAAGAGGGCGGATCGTCGCGCGACGACGACGGCATCTATGCCACAACCAAATCGACCAGCGCGGAAGAGGTCGCCATGTTGCTTGATACGGCGCGGCGGGTGGTGATCGTGCCGGGTTACGGCATGGCGGTCGCGCAGGCGCAACACGCCGTCCGCGACCTGTCCGACCTGCTCGAGTCCCGCGGGATCAAGGTCGATTTCGGCATTCACCCGGTCGCAGGACGCATGCCAGGGCACATGAATGTTCTATTGGCCGAAGCAAATGTCCGCTACGACCAATTGGTGGAAATGCAGGACATCAACCCCAGGATGGCCCAAGCCGACATGGCAATCATCATCGGCGCCAACGATGTCGTCAATCCTCTGGCCCGCACCGATCCCTCCTCTCCGATCGCCGGAATGCCGATCATCGACGTCGACAAGGCTCGCACGGTCGTCGTCATCAAACGCAGCCTCAGCCCCGGCTTCGCCGGCATCGCCAATCCGCTTTTCGCCGCCGAAAACACCTTAATGCTTTTCGGCGACGGCCGGCAGGCGGTGCTGGATCTGGTGGGGGCCATCGAAGAGGGGTGACGCCGCTCTCCAGCATTCGACAACTGTCCAACTAAAAAGAGATCACTCCGTGCGATCCAGCCACGTGATCACAACCGCCGCGGGCGGGAAACCTTAGGGATCGCACTTCCCTTGGCGATCAGTGTTGCCTAAGATGCCCCTGTCGCAGGCATTGCGGCGGCGGAATTTCCTGAGACCCGCGAAAAAAGCGTCTCCTGCGGTTTTTCCCCCTTGAATACACTCCCGGAAGCGACGGCGCACACCCCGCGCCTGCATGATGAACACCGACACGACAGCCGACCTACTACCCAATCCCCCCGCGACGATATACAACAAGACCTTTTGGACCTGTTACCTGGCAAACGTACTGTTGGTGACGGCCAATTCGTTGACGTTCCGCTTTGCCGACTTTGTAGCTTTCTTAGGGGGAGACGAACAGACCGCCGGGACGATAGTCGGTACCGGCATGCTGGCTGCCGTGATCAGTCGATTCGGGCTGGGACAAGCGATCGATCATTACGGCACGCGACTTCTCTGGCGAGCCTCGTCCGTCGTGTTGGCAGCCAGTTGCGTCCTGTTTCTGGCGGCTGATCATCTGAATTGGACGATCTATCCCGTGCGAATTCTGTTCGCCGTGAGCATGGCGTGCATGTTCTCCTGTTCGATCGTCTACATTCAGGGAATTGTTCCCGCACATCGCCGCACTGAAATCATCGCCAGCCTGGGAAGCAGCGGCTTCGTGGGCATGATCATCGGTCCACTGTTAGGCGACGCAATGTCCGCGTTTCTGCCCCCAGGTTGGCCGCTGTTCTCGACCCTGTTCGGGACGGCGGGCGCTCTCGCGACGGCCTATTATTTAATCGTGCAGCGTCTCACGCGCGGTGATTCTCATAACCGACCCGCTCAAAGCATCACGGCCCATCGCCTGCTACTTCGGTATTGGCCGGGACAGATCCTATTAATTGCCATTGTTCTCGGGGCGGCGCTGACGATCCCAACAGTGTTCTTGACGCGCTACGCGACGCACCTGGGATTACGCGGCATCGGCACGTTTTTTCTGGCCTACTCCAGTTGCGCGTTCGTGTGTCGCGTGTTGGCTGCCCGCTGGATGGAGACGATTGGTCTGCGGCGGGTGATCTTGATCGGGATGTTCTGTCTGGGCTGCGGGCAACTTTTGTTGTTGCTCGTCCGTGCCGAATGGCACTTTTTGTTGCCGGCCGCCGTGTGCGGTGTCGGACACGCCTTGTTGTTTCCCGTCGTGGTTTCCGTCGGTTCAGGTTGTTTTCCCCTGCCCTACCGCGGCACCGGGACGACGTTGATCCTGGGGTTTACCGAAGTCGGCATTATCATTGCCGCGCCGGTATTGGGAATGATCATCGATACCTATGGCTTTGCCGCCATGTTCACCGCAACCGGCTTGACGACGTTGTCCTTCGGCGTGGTCTACTACCTGTCAACGACGCAAGCCCAAATTGGCGACGTCGAAGAGACACTATCCGATCAGGAACCGTCGTATTCCGCCGATGGTGCTCCCCCAGCGGTAGCAGCGCAGCCCTGCGGGGAAGCGGCCGCATCAATCGGCCGATCCGCATAGGAGTGCAGCAAAAACCAGGGCATTGGCAGGTCCGCCCCCACAGCCGACAACGCCCCTGCCGTGAATGGGAACAGCTCATGGCTCAAAAGGCGGCCGCTTCTTACTCGGTTTCCAGCGGGGCGTTTCGGATCGCCACGACGTTCAATCCGCCGTTGCCGCCTTCATCGGCCCGATAATAGACGTAGACCTCCCGCGCACCGGAGACCAGTCCGCTATAGCTGTATTTGTCAAGTCGCGATGCGGAAAGGTGGTTTTCGGGCAAGGCGTTTTCCGTTTCCTTTTTTGAATATCCGTCGACCAGTTTCGCGATTTCGGCCTCCTTGAGAGGGAGATCACCCGCCGTCGCCTCGTCGAATGCCTTGATCAGTCGGTCGTAGTTCTTCTGGTAGGTTGCCCGAACCTGAAACTCATATAACCCCACGCCGACGAGAATGATGATGCCGGCCCAAAGTACGGCGCGTCCAATCGGAGATCGCCCTGCGGAATTGCCTGTGTTGCGAGCCTGTCGGGGTTCCGCCATCGTCACTGGTCCTTGTCTAGATTCAAAGTTGGGCAACGCACCCGGCGGAGCGTTCAAAACTGGCTGGCCGTCGCTGGCGACGGGTCTGCTAGTGGAAATCCCGTGATTCCCACAAAACATGATCGGAAATTCCAGCAGAAGCCTCCGAGGGCGTGCAACGTTTGGTACTCAAGTTTTCTTCGGGGTCTGCGGACGATGGATGCCCGCCTCAATTTCCTTGACCACCTCGGCCAGCTGCACTGGATCGCCGGTGCCAACAACATGATCGACCCGGCTTTGCGGGACCCCCAGACGTACCATCGCTTCGCTGGCCTTGTCCCACAACGACCGCCGTTTCTTATCTCCCTCGGCCAAGAAGAGGTTTGTGACCAACTCGCTCAAACGCTGCTGGTCAATCTGCTCACGATTGTCATAATACCGCTGGATGACTTTCTGCTGATATTTCGATCGTTCGGGCATGGAATTCTCTCTCGCGCCCCCGATGGGGAATTCTTCGTGAATGCGGGCGGCTCTGCGACGCCGGTCGCGTTCCTGGGCCGACGTCTGCCGCCGCCGATATGCCGACTCCATAGGTTACCAGTATCGGCAAGAATTATCGAGAAGCCCGGCTTTTCCGATTGCACGTTTTCTTGACAACTTTGCTCGGTTATCGTTCATTCCCGCCCTGGCGATGCGTTTGCGTATCAACAGCGAGTTTCATAGCTGGAAAGCGAACGTGCCACTGGAAAAATCGCTAGAGATCATCAAGTTTTGTCGATTTTCGGCCGCCGTTTCGCGGTCGGAGTTGGTTGTGCAGTGTTCAAAATGTGATGGCACCCACCAGGGTTTTTCTGTGCAGTCCACCTGATCTGTCCGATTTTACTCGAACTTCGGCCGGGCGTTGACTATTATATGCCAATGAGTGCCTATTTTTTGGGAGACAGTTTCGTTGGTGTCGTGATATGCCGTCCGGACCGGGCGGGTCGTGAGATTCGACTACGCAAGGGTCTCGACGTTTGACCTTTAGTAGTCCGCCGACGCATCCAAGAATTCGCACGCTCGGGTCTGTCGCTTACATCCCACGGCTGGGATTCGATAAGGCGAATGACGCGCGGGAGGTCCCACAGTCACCCGCGTCACCTCGCTGACCGTCCGTCGCGGGCCAAACTACTCTTGGAGTTGAAGGAATGGGCGCAGGGACGTACGTCAGGCCGATGTTACTCCAACGTCCGGCCGAAGAACCAGCGGGAGTGTCATTGTCGGCAGACGAGTGCCGGCGGGAGTTCACCAGGTGTCGACAACAACAGAGTTTACCAACGACGAAAAACAAGCACTGAACGAAAAAAACTCGATCATCCACCTTGTCTGTTTGCCGGCCGCCGCCGCGGGGATTCTTTGTCTTGCGATTCGCTGGCCGATGGACAATTGGGCCGTCCAATGTTTTTGGACCGTATTCACGGGATACTTCCTATTCTGTTGGACGAGTTGTTTTCACGAGACGGCGCACCAAACGCTTTGCCAGTCGCGGCGCGTGAGTATCTGGTTGGGACGGTTTCTGGGCACGGCGATGTTCACGCCCTATACCGTCTACCGCGAAAGCCACATCCGCCACCACGCCTATTTGAACAAGCCGACCGATTGGGAACTGTGGCCCTACTCCGATCCGAGTACTTCAATCGCCTTCCGGCGCTGGTTCGTCTGGTTTGACCTCGTCTTCGGCATGTTCACTAGCCCGGCCATCTACGGCCGTTTGTTTTTTCACAAAAACTCGCCGTTGACGAGCCCCAAGACCCGCCTAGCGATCCGCAACGAATACTTCGGAATCGTCGCCGTGTGGGGATTGATCATCACGCTGCTGTTTTATTACGAAGCCTGGCCGGCATTTTTCCGCGTGTGGGGCATTCCGCACTTTCTTGCAGGGATTTTTCAAAGCAGCCGCAAACTAACCGAACACTTGGGAATGGCCAGTTACGACCCGATGTTGGGAACGCGGACCGTACTCGGCTCAACGTGGTTCACGCGGTTCTGCACGTTCGCCAACTTCGACATCTTCATTCACGGTCCACACCACCGGCATCCGCGGTTGGCACACAATGCGCTCGGCGAACAAATGGAGCAATACATTAGCGAACATCCCGAAGTCGACTTTCCCCGCTATTCGACGTACCTGGGGGCGATGTGGGCCATGTTGCCGGCCATGTTCAAGGTGCCCGGCGTGGGAATGAACGCGGGAGCAGCGCCTCCCAAGGTCGCCAAAAATGAGGGGGTCGATGATTTCGTTCGCGACGTGACGAGCGAGGTGCTTGCCGACGAAGACGCCGAATTGTCGGCCGTCTGACGACGATTACGACCGTCGGTAAAACGGCAGCGGCACGACGATTGCCGGTGCCCGCTTGCCGCGAATATCAACCTCCAGCGCCGTCCCAACCGCGGCCAGCGGGGCATCGACATAGCCCATGGCGATCGACTTTTGCAGCGTCGGGGAGAATGTCCCCGACGTCACTTCGCCCGCCGGCGTATCTCCAACGAATAGTTCCGCCCCTTCGCGGGCGATGCGGCGGCCCTCGAGTTCCAATCCGACTCGTTTGCGACGATTCGGATTGGCCTTGGCAGCAGCGACGGCAGACTTGCCGATGAAATCGCCTGCCTGCAGTTTCACACCGAACCCCAACCCGGCCGTATAGGGGTCAATCTCTTCGCTCAGTTCATGTCCATACAAGGGCATGGCCGCTTCCAGCCGCAGCGTGTCGCGACACCCCAGCCCGGCCGGCAACAACCCCCGCCCTGCCCCGGCGGCGATCAAGGTTTCCCACAATTCGACGGCCCGCTCGACGTCGACGATCACTTCGAATCCATCCTCGCCCGTATAGCCAGTGCGGCTCACGCATCCCGGCTGGCCGAGGACCTTCGTTTCAAGGGCCGTATAATACCCCATGGCTACCAGGTCCGTCTCAACATGCGTCGACAGGATCTCGCCGGCCAGCGGGCCCTGAATGGCCACCATAAAATGCCGAAACGTCGCGTCGTCCACTTCGACGTCGAATTTCTCGCGATGCTGCGCAATCCAGTCCACGATCTTCTCGCGATTCGACGCATTCACGACCAGCAGATAATGGTCCGGAAACCGGTACACCAGCACATCGTCGAGAATTCCGCCCGCTTCGTTCGTCACGAGCGCATAGCGCACCTGACCGACTTCCAAGGCGGTGACGTCGTTGGTCACGACGTAATCCAACAGCGCTGCCGCATCGGGGCCGCGAAAATACAGGCGGCCCATGTGCGCAATGTCTAATAGCCCCGCCGCTTGGCGGACGGCGTTGTGTTCGTCGATGATGGTTGAGTACTGCACGGGCATATCCCAACCGGCAAAGTCGACCATACGGCCACCGGCGGCGACGTGCCAATCATGACAAGCGGTTTGATTCACGGGGCGATTCCATTTCGATCAAGAAAATTGTCGTCGCCGCCAAGATAGGTCACCGAGGCACGATCGTCAACGCGGCAGGTTACGTCAAGTGCGCTGCGCGCCGATACCCCCCCTGCGGAGCCGTGGAAAATATCA
>CALFYU010000065.1 GCA_937952455.1 uncultured Planctomycetaceae bacterium | reverse complement strand
CTGCACGCCCCCTTCGGAACACTTTGCTCCGCCGGTGAATTCGGTGTAGATCGCCGGAATGCCGGCGTCACGGGCGACTGACAATGTCCGCCCTTCGTGACGTGCACTCGTTCCCCAGATGATCGGCATGTTGAAGGCCCGCGCCATCTCACGCTGGTGATTGAGGACCGTTTCATCCTCATGCAAGCCGTAGCCTGCCAGCGACAGAATCTCGTACCGCACGCCGCCGGTATGCAGGTCGATGTAATAATCGGCCGTACGGATCAATTCGCTCAGCGCCGCCGCAATCCGCTCGGTAATCGACCCGTCCGGATTGCCGGGACAGACGCGGGCCAAATCGAGTCCGTCGTCAGCCGTCCGCGCGCGGCGGGCGAATGCCGGTTCGTTGACCAGCGGCACCAACGTGACGCGGCCTTTGAGCGCAGCGGCGTCGAACGCTTCCATCAGCCGGCGGATGGCCACCATCGGTTCGTATTCGTCGCCGTGCACGCCGCCGGTGATCAACAGGTGCGGCCCCGGTCGCTCCACCTCTTCGCCGTCGGCATTGATCTCCCGCCCCACGATGGTGTGTGTCTGCAGCGTGATCGGCTCGCTCATTTATCGGTCTCCGCCTTGTTGTTCGTGCCGTAACCGCGCGCGCTCGGCAATCGTATCGCAGTCGACGATGGCGGCTTTGTCTCCCGCCTTCCGCACAATGTCGCAGATCATCTGAATGGTTTCGGCCTGGGGATCCTCAACCACCAGGCAACTGGGATGTGCCAGAAAATCATAACATGCCCGATTCTCGATTGCCCACTCCACGCCTTGACGGATTGCTTTTTTGAAATATTCCAGCTTCCAGAATTTCGTACGAAACGCATTCACGTCGCTGATGGGACTCATCGGGACTTCGATCAGCCCGCTGGGATAGACATACGGCTGCGCGGCGGACTGGGCGGCCACAATGCTTTCATACACCTCCGGCGTCGGTTCCTGGTGCTCCTCCCCGGCCTCGTGCGGCGGGTATTTGCAACTGACCCACGAGAAGCCCTGGTCGAGCAACATCTGTTGAATGTCCTCCCGCCCATCCAGTGCCGTCTGAAAGCCCCCCGGCGTGCGGAACCCGTCCGGATCGATCTGCAGCCGCTCCTTCATGCTCAGGGTCGTGACACGAATATTTTCCTCGATCACTTCGGCCACCGTTTTACCTTCAACGAGCCAAGGCGCCCGCTTGAAGCGAAATTGCGTCTCGGGCAACGTCGACGCCAAAACATAGACGTGATCGTAGGTGTGATTGCCGACCGGGTGTCCTCCTTGAATAATCTTCTTCAGCCAATCGACGTTGGCCTGCTCCAACACGCGACCGACGCAAAAGAAGTGGATGAATCCCCCCTTCGCCGCCGCCTTCTCGGCTGCCATCACGGAATAGGCCTTCGTGGCGTCGTCGAGATTCCCCTTCTGATAGTCCCATTCCATCATCCCCCGCTTGGGATAATGCCGGCTCATTTCCAAATCGAGCGTGATCGTGATCAACGCCTTATCGTCGTCGGCTGCCAACTCGCGCCGCCGCGCCGCCGGAATCCCCCGCACCACCGGCGCCGCCCCCGACAGCCCCCCACACATCACCGCCGCCCCGGCAGCGAGCGAACCAGCCAGAAACTTACGACGAGAGAGCCGGGGCCGGTGGATGGACATGGGGAATCCTGCTTTGGAAAAATCCGAAATACGAATATCGAAATCCTAAACAAATACAAAACTCAAAATTCTAATGTCTTAAACAGATTTGTCTGAATTCTGTAGTATGGCACCGAAGATGCGCATTAATTCAGTGCTTTCCTGGACGAGCTTGTTGCGTTCCTCGTTGAGCATTGGGTCGTTGTTCGTCTCCAATAGTCGCAGCCAGTAACGCGTCTCTTTCGATTCTTTTCGGGAAATGCGGATCCGCATGCGGAAATCCTTCTTGCTCAGCGCTTCATTCGCCTCGATATAGTTCGCACCCACCGATCCCGATGACCGCACAACTTGTTTGACGTCTTCGGCGTTACACACCGTCCGGGGAAGCCCCTTTACAAATGCCCGGACGCGTCGCGCGAATTGAAACGTCCGATCCTCAAGATCAAACCCCGCCCCGCCCGATGTTTTGGTCATTGAAAAATTCGCATTTTGAATTTGTTTCGGATTTCGATATTAGGATTTCGAATTTTCACCTCATTATTCTTTGGCACCCCACATTAACTCCGACCAATCCCCATTCCCGCGTGCTGCTGCGTCAGCGATTCTTGGTACCTCTGCTGCGCCGCCGGGTCGACCTGGGCACCGGCGGCGAAATAGACCAGGCCCATCGCGCGGCGGGAGCGCGCACTGGTGTTTGCGTCGGCGCGGTGCACGGTGAGGGAATGGTGTGCCAGCACGTCCCCCGGCTTGAGGATGCACATCGTCTCCCGCTCCTCGTCGGCCGGCCCCCAATCTTGTAGCCCTTGTGAAAACCCCAAGACTTGTGAGGCGCCGTGCGGACGGACGCCGTCGCGATGGGAGCCGCGGACATACCGCAGGCAGCCGTTCTCTTCGTCGACGTCGTCCAGCGCAATCCAAAACGTGACCGCCTGATTGGGGACCAGACAAAAGTAGTACCCGTCCTGGTGCGGCGGAGTCGCTTTGCCCAATCCGGGCGGCTTGTTGAAATACTCCGCTCCCTGCGTGACGACGTCATCCCCCAGAAACGACTTGGCCAGTTCCACGAAACAATCGCGGCGAATCAAGTCGGCGAAAAACGGATCCTCGTCCTGCATATGCTGCATCTGTTTCAGCGTCGCGTGATCGCCCGGCGTTTCAAAAAAGGCATGCGTCGGGGGGAGGCGCGGCACCACGTCGCGAATATAACGGGCGAGATTGTCGCGCAATTCATCAAACGCCTCGCCGGAAAGATACCCCGGCATACTGACAAATCCGTCACGGGCGAATGTTTCAGTCCAATCGGCGATTTGTTGCTGTGACGCGGCCATGCTGTGGATCCCCTTGCACGAGGCTGTGTGCATGATGAAAAAACGGTGCGGGGCGCGCACCCCGCCTGTCAATGAGCATACTGGGAATCGCCGGGCGAGGGAAACCGTTTGCCGGCGGCGGCGATAGATTTTTCGCGGACCAGTTTGACCGTTTGTGTTATCTCGCGATGCACGTCAATTCTTTCTGGGTGCCGCTGACGGCTCGCCCGCCAGTGCCGTTTCAGGTTGGGTTCTCCCTGTCCAGCACCGCTGGTCCACGTGCGCACTGCTGGACAAGCCAGCCGTGGCACCTGGAATCGGATCGACCGCCGAAGCCACCCAGCCCTTAGGGGACAAAGAACGTCGCGGCGCAAATTCATCGGTCGTCTTGATCCCGCTACGGCCGGCCGATACAACCGGGCGAAACGCCGGTCCATTCCCGAAACAGGTGTCCAAAATGGCGCAGGCCCCGACCACCGCCGCGACGAACGTTCGCCGGCCGCTCGCCCCGCAGCGCGGGCGGCAGGTGCTGACCGTGGGCGTGATGTACTTCGGCTACGCCATGTTCATGGTGCTGCGGATGGTGCCCACCGTAACGGGAGCCGCCATGCGGGAAGACGAGGCGCTCAATATGGACCTGGGAGACTGGGGACGGATTTTGGCGCTGGGCACGGCGGGGGCCGTCCTCGGCAAATTCATCGGCGGGTACGCCGCGGACAAGTTTGGCGGCAAACTGACCTTCACCGTCGGCTTGCTGATCGCCGGAATTTTCGTGGGCCTGTTCGGCGCATCCTCCAGCGTTCCGCTGTTTCAATTGACGTTCTTCGGCGCATTGATGGCCAAATCCTTCGGCTGGCCGTCGATGGCCAAGATCATCACCAACTGGTTTTCGGATCACGAATACGGCCGTGTGTGGGGCGTGCTTTCCACCAGTTCCCGCGTCGGCACATTGGTCGCCACGTTGGGCCTGGGCGCGCTGCTGGCTTACATGTCCTGGCGGGGCGTCCTGTGGGTGGCGGCGGGAGCCAGTCTCGTCGCCGTCGTGGGTTTTGCCTTTCTGCTCACCGAACGGCCCTTTGTCGAAGAACTCCCTGCCGACGACATCGATGCGGCCGAATCGGTGATCGACGTACGAGCGCATCCGCTCAGCGGAACGACGCTGCCGCAAGCCCTGGCCTGTTTCGCCGCCAGCCGGCAATTCTGGTTGATCACCGGCAGTCTGGCAGGATTGACCGTACTGTGGGATTTTCTGCTGTTCGTCCCGCTGTACTTACAGGACACGCTACAGCTCAGTTCGGCGGCGGCGGCAATGTCCGCGTCGGCGTTCCCCTTCGGCAGTTTGATATCAGTGCTAGTCGGCGGCTACGTCTTCGACAAACTGAGCCGCCGCGCAACTGCCTGGCTGATGGGGGGCCTGTTGGCGATTGCCACTGCTTGCATCGGCGCGTTTTTGCTGATGCCGAAATTCGGCCTGCAGCCCGACGCGGCGAAATCCCTGGCGCTGGGCCTGTTGTTTCTGTTCGGACTGTGCGTGTCCCCCTGTTATTACATCCCAATGAGCGTGTTCTCGATCGAGTTCGGCGGCCCGCATTCGGGCTTTTTGATCGCCCTGCTCGATGCATTGGCGTTCGCGGCCAACGCGGTGTTCTATTACTTCGCCGGCGACGTCGCCCAATCGAGTTGGGGGTTGTTCTTATCAGTATTGATGACAGTCTCCGCCTGGTCCTTGGTAACGACGTTTCTCTTCATGCTCGGCGAAGCCCGCCGCCTGGCGACGGATGTTGACGTCATAGAAAATTAAACGATAGACCGCTTCCGATATCGCCCCCCGGCGAGTACAGCCGATTCGCGTCTCTACGTCGTCGAGGTCCACAAGATGCCCAAACCCCAACTCACCGCCGTGGCCCCCGTATTGCTTGTCCGCGACGTGGTCGCGTCGGCGAACTACTTTCGCGATTGCGTCGGCTTCAGCTATGAGCGGCTGTGGGGCGAGCCGCCCGATTTCTGTATCGCCCGCCGTGACGGACAGTCGCTGATGTTGGCGCAGATCGAGCCGGACCAAATGTCCGTCCCGCACTGGAAAATCCGCTCGGGCATGTGGAACGCCTATTTCTGGGTCACCGACGCCGACGCTCTTTACGAAGAATTAAAGGCGTCCGGGGCGAAGATCGACTACGGGCTGGGCGCAAAGGACTACGGCGTCCGCGAATTCGGGATCCAGGACCTCGACGACCACGACATCGGGTTTGGGCAGATTCTTTGAGGACGAGTGGATCGTCAATTCTCTGAGTTGTACGTCACTCGTCCCACACCGAAAGGTGAGTCGCGACGCACGCTACGGCTTCAATGCCATGTTGTGCGCGGGTCTCCCACGTTTTTTATTTGCGACGCAATTGCCACACGCAACGACGCTACGCTCGCCATGACCTACATCGTTGAGAATTGCCCCTTTTTCTCTGTGTCTTTGCGTCTCTGCGCGAGGTTTTTTCTTAAGGAGCGCTGCGCGCATCGAGAATCCCGATAATGTGGTCACTCCGGCGGCCGGGTCTTCTCGAAGCGCTTCGGACACGGTTCAGCGACGCGCCACTTGCCTTTGGCGGCGTGGTCCAACTCGGCATACTTCTCCGCCAGTTCCGCAACGGCGTCGTCGCTCTTGTCGACATACAACTCGAACCAATAACCAGGTTGGTCCTTTTTCGTCACGCGCATTCCAGCGGCCAGCCGACCGCGGTGGTCGCCGCCGGCGCAATCGGCCGCGATGAGTGCCGCCATCAGCCGGTCGGTGAGACTCCCGTCGGTTTCCTCATAGGCCTTCGCCATGGCGACCACCACCTCGCGTCCGGCCAGTGTGTTTCCCTGACAGGCATAATACCGACCGGTCATGCCGCCCCAATACAGGCTGGGCTTGCTGGCGAAGGCCGGGTTGCGATTGGCCGCGCGGCCCTGGATATCGATGATCGCCAATTGACGTTGCTCGCGCTGCGGGTCGTCCTTGAGCAGCGTGGCCAGCACTTCTTCAGGGGCCTTTCCCGATTCCAATAGATCGAGCGCCCGTTCTCCCCACTCCGGTTCGTGCCAATGCTGTGTGCAAAACGCCCCCACGCCGGGGCGGACGTACGGCACGACCCGGCCCACCGCCGGATATTTGCTAGCCACCGCTGCGCCGCACACGCCGGTCTCCGGATCGACCGCCACGATCGAAAACGTAGCGGTCACCCCGTGCGGCGCGACTTCAGTCACCGGCGGCGGTGCATTCACGCGGTCCGCGCACCCGGCGGCGACGAATAACAAACAGACAAACCCAGGGAAAACTCGCGGCATGGTCTCCTCCACGATCCAGCGGGTAGCAGGTTCGGTGCGTATTGTTGAGATTATCCTGCCAAACAGTGTAGCATGGCAATCAACCGCCGCACCCCCAACGCGGAATGCGCAACCGGTCGCGGTTTTAGGCAGTGGTTCATGTTTTTATCTTGATCATACACCTGGAGGCCGATTTGCCATGTTGTTCGATACTTGGCGCCGCGCAATTTGCTGCGGCTGCGCATTTTTGGGGGTTTCCGTTCTGCTGATGTCACTGGAACCACAACCCACGACGGCCAACGAGCCGGTGCGGTTGATATTCGATACCGACCTGGGAGACGACATCGACGACGCGATGGCGTTGGCGACGATCCATGCGCTGCAGTCGCGGGGGGAATGCGAATTGTTGGCGGTGACGATCGCCAAGGACAATGAATTGAGCGGGCCGGCGGCCGATGCGATCAACACCTTCTACGGACGTCCCGACATCCCCATCGGCGTTGTCAAAAATGGCAAACGGCCGCAAGAAAGCCGCTTCACCCCCAGTCTGGTGAATACCAAAAACGGCGAGCAACAGCGCTATCCGCACACGCTGCAGAGCGGAAAGGACGCTCCCGAAGCGACCGAATTGCTGCGGGAGATTTTGGCCAAACAGCCCGACCATTCCGTGGTTTTTG
This sequence comes from uncultured Planctomycetaceae bacterium, assembly GCA_937952455.1. Lineage (GTDB taxonomy): Bacteria > Planctomycetota > Planctomycetia > Planctomycetales > Planctomycetaceae > Symmachiella. The sequence continues at coordinate 12,407 of CALFYU010000065.1, read as the reverse complement.
CTCAGGTTGGGTATTCCACGAACCTGGCGCGGCTGCTCGACTCGAAGCCGGATAAGCATTCGCCGCTGAGCGGGCGGGATTTAGTCGCTCAAAAGGTCAAGCTGCTGTCGATGATGGCGGGCAACTTCGGTGCCGCCCAGAACAAACCGGAGTTCAACATCGTGCAGGACCTGGAATCCGCGAAAAAAGTGATTAACGATTGGCCCACACCGGTGGTGATCAGCGGATTTGAAATCGGGCTGAATATCCCCTATCCCTGGCAGAGTGTGGAGAACGATTTCGGCTACGTCGCCGACCACCCAATTCGCGAGGCGTACTTGGCGTGGGACAAAAAGCCGCACGAGCGGCCGACGTGGGATCTGACCAGCGTGCTGTATGCCATTCGCCCCGATCACGGTTATTTCGGTCTCTCCGATCCCGGCACGGCGACCGTTGATGAACGCAAACTGACGCAATTCGAATTCGATCCCGATGGGAAGCACCGTTATTTGACGGTCACGCCCGAACAGATCATCCGCGTCAAGGAAGCCCTTGTTCAACTGACCAGCCAACCTCCGGACCAGATGCCCATTCAATAGCGGTGTTGCATGCGTCGTCCCAAACCGACCGCTTGCGGTCGCAATCGACAGGCCACGCCGCGCGATTTACATGAAGGCCGACTTGGCAGGCAGGAGCCTGCCCTACAAACCTGCAGTCGTCGTCAATATGCCACGCCAATTAATATTGCAAAAAACCTCACGCCACGGCGCCACGGAAAAGAGGCTTGATGGCGACCGCCTTGTGGGCCATCACCGTTTGAGAAAGTGTTGTCGATTCGTGTTTCGAACATTGGCTATCGCATCGTTGTTGTTGTTGGCTCCCGGTTTCACTTGCGCCGCCGATAGTTGGCAGGCCGGGGTGGCGCGGGTGGCGATTACACCCGGGGAGCCGATGTGGATGGCGGGGTATGCGGCGCGAAAAAAACCGGCCGAAGGGACGTTGACCGAACTGTACGCCAAAGCGCTGGCGTTGGAGGCGGGCGGCAATCAAATGGTGATTGTGACCACGGACTTGATCGGCATTCCGCGTAGCGTGGCACACAATGTCGCCGGACGGGTCAAGGAGAAGTATCAACTCGCCCGCAAGTCGCTGCTGCTGAACGCCTCGCACACGCACTGCGGCCCGGAATTGCGTCCGGAGCGGGATTATTTCTACGGCATGGCCGAAGAACAAGCCGCCCAAATCGGGGCCTACACCGACAAACTCGAAACCGCGCTCGTGGACTTGATCGGCGATGCCTTGGCCGACTTGCAACCGGCCAAGCTGACCTATGCGAAATCGACGGCGGAATTCGCCAAGAACCGCCGGTTCCCCACCGACGAAGGCTTCGTCAATCGCCGCTACGACGACGGGCCGACCGATCACGACGTGCCGGTCTTGCAGGTCCTTTCCCACACAGGAGAGCGGCGGGCGATCCTGTTCGGGTATGCCTGCCACAACACCTCGACAGGGATCATGCAGTTCAACGGCGATTACGCGGGATTTGCACAAAGCGACATTGAACGGGAATTCCCCGGCGTGACGGCCCTGTTCATGGAAGGGACGGGGGGCGACCAGAACCCGTACCCACGCGGGACAATTGAGCTGGCGCAACAACATGGACGGGAACTGGCCGAGGCCGTCGTGCGGGCCGTGCACGAAGCGCAACAACCGCTGCCGCCGGAGATCCAATCGGCATTCACCGAAGTGGAGTTGGAATTCGCCCCGCTGCCGGACCGGGCGGCGCTGGAGGTGGATCTGGAATCAGGGAACGTCTACCGCCAGCGCAAGGCGCGGTATCTGCTTGGCAAACTGGACCGGCACGAGGAGATTCCGCTAACCTATCCCTGTCCGATTCAGGCGGTGCGGTTCGGCGACGTGCTGGTGATGATCGCCATCGGCGGCGAAGTCGTGGTCGATTATTCGCGGCTGGTGAAATCGACGTTTCGCTCAGTACCGTTTGTGTGGGTCGCCGGTTACAGCAACGACGTCTTCGGATATTTGCCGTCGGCGCGGGTGCTTGCCGAGGGGGGCTACGAAGCGGGTGGGGCGATGCTCTACGGCCCGCTCCCCGGCCCATTTACCGACACTGTCCAGCAGCGCGTAATGGCGGGGGTACGCCGCGTGGGGACAGACGTGGGATTTTCGTTTCCCGAACCGCTCGAGCAAGAATAATGGCAGGCAAGACAATGCAAAAGCGGAACATTCCGTTACTCAACGAGGAACAGCGCGAATTGATGCGCGCCGCTGCGCGGTTCAATTCGCAACTGATGGACTTCATTCGGCCGCAGGTGGTGGCGGGCGTCACGACCGGCGCCATCGACCGGCTGGTCGCCGAGTACACGCGGGACCACGGCCACACGCCGGCCTGTTTGGGATATCACGGATTCCCCAAAACCATCTGCACGAGCATCAACGATGTGATCTGCCACGGCATTCCCGATAACACCGTGCTGACGGAAGGGGATATCGTGAACGTCGATTTGACGACGATCGTCAACGGCTGGTACGGCGACCAGTCGGAGACGATCATGATCGGCAACGTCTCGGATGCGGCACGCCATCTGGTGCAGGTGACGTTCGACAGTTTGTATGCGGCCATCAATACGCTGCGGCCCGGTAGCAAGGTCATCGAGATCGGGCGGGCGATCGCCAAGACGGTACGGCCCCACGGGTTTTCGATTGTGCGGGACTATCAGGGGCACGGCATCGGCCGCGTGTTTCATCAGGACCCGGGCATCCCCCATTACCCCACGCCGGGTGCGAGGTTCCAGATTTTGCGACCGGGCGTCTGCTTCACGATCGAACCGATGATCAACCAGGGCCGCGTGGAAACCGTGCTCGACAGTTCCGACGGCTGGACCGTCCGCACCAAAGACGGCAAACTCTCAGCGCAATTCGAACACACGATCCTGATGACCGAAGACGGCCCCGAAATCCTGACCTGGACCGAACACGGCCCGCAGGAAGGGCACCGGTTTTAGTTCCTCCCTGAGATTCACACCGACCGCCATGCCGTTAGTCCTTTCGCTTCACAACCGCACGTCGATCCCCGTAGAGGTCGACCACGTCCGCATCGAAACGGTGCGGGAACAGTCGACCGATCAAATCCGCGCCACACCGGTGCAGTACGGGAACAAGCAATTGACGCTGGGCGAGTTTTTCGACGTGTCCGGCTCGTGCGGCGACGACAGCGAAATCATTTGGGAAGGGGACTGCGCGAAGATCAAGTTGATCGGCACCGGCATGACGACCGGGCGGATGACGATCCGCGGGAACGCGGGGATGCATCTGGGGGCGGAGATGACGGGCGGTGAAATCCTCTGTGAAGGGGACGCTGCTGACTGGGTGGGGGCGGAAATGCACGGCGGACGGATTCGCGTTCTCGGCAATGCTGGCCACCTGATCGGCGCGGTCTACCGCGGCGGACGGCGGGGGATGACGGGGGGCGAGATTCTCATCGACGGCAACGCGGGGAACGAAATCGGGCATACGATGCGGCGGGGATTGATCGCTGTGGGCGGCCGTTCGGGCGATGCGCCGGGATTCAATATGATCGCCGGGTCGATTTTCCTGTTCGGCGAAGCGGGCATCCGCCCCGGCGCCGGGATGCGGCGGGGGACGATCGCGTTTTTCTCACCCGACCAGGCCCCGCGGATGTTGCCGACATTCCAACGCTCCTCAGCCTATGATCCGCTGTTCCTGCAACAATATTTGCGGCACCTCAAAGCCGAAGGGTTCCCGGTCCCCGAAGAGTGCCTGACCTCACACTACGTCCGGTATCGCGGCGACTTCCTCGAAGGAGGCCGCGGCGAAATTTTGGTCCGCCAAGCGGTGTGAGCAATGGGAAAGATCGAGAACGTAGGGTCCGCGCGTTGTTTCGCCACCCTCAAAGAGACTTTCAATGACCGTCGATAAACAGGGCCGTTATCTGGCCACCAAGATCACGATGATGCCCCGTGACACCAATCCGCACGGGACGATCTTCGGCGGGGTGCTGCTGAGCCATATCGACCAGGCGGGGGCCATCGGGGCACGGTATGCCATCCGCAAACAGGGGTTTCCCGACTGTATGCTGGTGACCGTGGCGATGAACCGTGTCGAATTTCACCATCCGGTGTATGTCGGCGACGTGGTCAGCTTCTACTCGAAGGTCGAGCGCTTCGGGCGGACGTCGATCACGATGCATGTCTCGGTCGAAGCCGAACGGGACGGAGCCGCCATGATGCTGACGGAAGCCGAAGTGACCTATGTCGCCGTGGAACTGACGGATGGCGAGCGGCGGCCGGTTCCGATTCGCGGTCCGGAATGAGTCACGACGGCTCGATCAATTTGTGCGGCACGCCGATGTCGATCACATGCACCGCGCCGGTCCACTGGGCGGCGGCGGGTTGCGTGAAACCCAATTTGGGGGCGACGAACGTGGCAGTGTGTTCGGCCCGTACGCACGTCCCCAGCGGCTCGCCGGTATCGCAATCCATCCCCGACGGCAGATCGACGGCGAGCACTTGGGCGGGAGATTGATTGATCGCATCGATGATCGCCGGAAACGGCGGCCGCAATTCTCCGCGGATACCGGTCCCCAACAGCGCGTCGACGATCCAATCGTTTGGTTTCAAACCGGCGAACAACTTTGCGTAGTCGGCGCCGTCACCAACCACCTGTCCTTGCCAACCGGCCGCCTGGAGAATGCGATAATTGGTCGCCGCGTCACCCGACAGATCATCGGGGTCACAAAACAGCAGCACGTCGACGTCGTAGCCGCGGTTTTTCAGATGCCGGGCGATGACGTACCCGTCGCCGCCGTTATTTCCTTTACCGGCGCAGATCAGGACGCGCCCGGCGATGCCCTGTGCGATCAATAGCTCCGCCGTGCCCCGTCCGGCGTTTTCCATGAGCATCACGCCGGGCATTCCGTAGTCTTCGATCGCGCGGCGGTCGACGTCGCGGACTTGATCGCGATTCATCGGTGAGTGTGCCATCGAGCGTGCCTCCATCGCCAGAGCGACGTTGTTTTGCTACGATCCAGTTCGTAGGGGACCAATCCCTACGGCCCACCTCCTAACCATAGTCCCGCGAACTACGAGAAATCAACATGACCGCCGCCTGGATGCCGGCGCGGACAACGGGGAGCGAGTATTTTGGCCGTTACATACGCCGAACGTTGGGGAATTGTCACGGGGGCGTCGTCGGGAATCGGTGCGGAATTCGCCCGACAACTCGCCGGCCGCGGCATGCACCTGGTCCTGACCGCCCGCCGCGCGGATAGACTCAAGGAATTGGCGGACGAACTCTACACGGCCCACGGCACGAAGACGGAGGTCATCACGGCCGACTTGACCGACCCGACCGAGCCGCGGCGGCTCTACGATGAGATCAAACGGCGCGGCATCGAAGTCGAATTGCTCGTGAACAACGCCGGCATCGGCTTCGCCGGCTCAATCGAACAGACCGATCTGGCCTGGATGCTGGACATCATTCAGGTCAATATCGCCGCCCTCACTGAATTGACGTATCTCGTCATCCCCGAAATGCTGGCCCGCAAGGCGGGGGGCGTGGTCAACGTCGCCTCCGTCGCCGCCTTTCAACCGGTCGCGTACAACGGCGTTTACTCTGCGTCGAAGGCCTACGTGCTGCACTTCTCCGAGTCACTGTGGGCCGAGACACATCAACGCGGGGTGATCGTGATGGCCCTCTGTCCGGGAACGACCTCGACTCAATTCTTCGACGTCTCCGGCGTACCCGACTGGCTGGAGAGACATCCGTCGCAATCGCCCGAAGCGGTGGTCCGCGCCGGTTTGACCGGCTTGGACAAGCGCCGGCAATACTACGTTTCCGGCTGGAAGAACTACATCCTCTCACTGCTGGTGCGGTTGGCGACGCGGGCAACGGTGGTGAAAGGGTCGATCAAATACTTTAAGCCGAAGAAGCCGAAGTAGCGGCCGAGTATTACCGGGACTCATCGAGAAATTGTCGCACAGCCGATCGCCACTGGTCCGGCGCGGCGGGCAAATAAGCGGCGTGCCCCACGCCGTCGAACGTGTGAAGCCGCTTGGGATCAGCGAGACGCTCGTAGACCGAGTGCAATTGCGGCTCGGTGACGCGTGTATCGTTCTCACCCCGCATGAGCAATGTGGGGCAACGGACTTCTGCGGCGTAGTCGGCCGGATTGTGTGCCCATCCCGAGTATCCGTGTTGTGCGCCGCCCCAAAACACCAACAACTCCGCCGCCGGAAACCCGGGTAGCCCCATCGCGGCAAACCGGTTCTTGGCCGTTGACAACAACCGATCAAAAGGACACTCGAGTATCACGCCCGCCGGCTGCACATCGCCCTGTGAAATCGATCGCAAGATGGCGACGCTCCCCATTGACCGGCCGTAAAGCCAGAGCGGCTTGTTTGGGAATTGTTCGCGCACATAATCGACCGCAGCGGCGACATCGTCCGCTTCCAGAAATCCGATCGTCGTCACGTCCCCCAGCGAATCCCCGCTGCCGCGAAAATCGACGAGAACGGTGTCATACCCCCATCGATGAAACTCGGCCGCTTCCGGCAGAAGATCGGATTTTGCAGCTCCGTAACCGTGAAAGAACACGCAAACGGCCGAAGAATCTTCGGCAGGAATGTGCCAGGCGTGGAGACGCAACCCGTCGGAGGTTTCCAACGTATGTTCTGTGAAATCCAGTCCGATATTGCCGGGCGTACCGGTGTTCTTTGGACGCGCCAAGCGAACGCCGGTCGCCAAGACGCCGATTTTTTGGGCCAAAGACAGTCGTTCCGGGGAAGGAGTGCTCTGTCCGTCCACAACGAAATGCGTCATCGCGTGCGCATGGATATACGCCAACAGGTTGAGCGCAATAAATCCCGCAAGGATCAACGAGGCGACCGTTCGTTTCGGGCGGCGCCTGATAAACAATCCCGCCTGTTTGATGTTTGCGAACATGAGCGGCATGAAACGGGTATTTCGGGATTCGCCTCACGGATACGGCGCGAGACATCGGGCGTCTGTTGCGATCGAGCCATCATACTCTATGATCTCCAGCGAACGATACCGGAAAGGTCCCATGCCCGACCCCCAGTCACAATTCGCCGACGCCGTCGCCTTGCACCAAGCGGGCGAACTCGCCGCCGCCGAGCCGGTCTATCGGCGGGTGTTGGAGTCCGTGCCGCACCATCTCGATGCGATGTACCTGCTCGGCACGCTGCAGTTGCAACGGGGCGAGTTCGCCGCGGCTGTGGAGTTGCTATCGCAGGTCTGTAGCGCCCAACCGGACGTCGCCGCTGCTCACAACAACCTGGGGATCGCGTACAAGGCGCAAGGACAATTGGACCGAGCGACACGTTGTTTCCAACGCGCCATCCGTCGTGACGCGAATTACGCCGAAGCCTATTTCAATCTCGGGCAACTCTGTGAGGAGCGACAACAGTGGGCGGAGGCGGAAGATTGCTTCAACAAGCTCATCGCCCTAACTCCAGACGACGTCGACGCGCAGGTCCGGCTGGCGTATGCCCTCACGCAGCAAGACAAATGGGAGCAGGCAACTGCGGTTTATGAAACCATCGCAGAGCGACAGCCGGACTTTGCGGAGATTTACGGCAATCTGTCATTCCTCTACGAACGGCAAGGACGCATCGCCGAAGCGGTTGCGGCGGCCGAGAAATGCGTGACGCTGCGGCCCGATCATGCGGAGGGGCACAACAACCTGGGAAACGCTCTGCGATCGTTGCATGATTTGGACGCCGCCTGCGCAGCCTTGGAACGCGCGATCACCATCCGGCCCGAATTCCCGTTGGCGACGTTTAATCTGGCGACGACCCGCATGTTGGGCGGCGAATTGGCTGCCGGCTGGAACGGATTTGAGGCTCGCGAGGCGATCATGCCCACGCCGCTGCCTTCCTTCCTGCAGCCGCGGTGGCGGGGGGAATCCTTGGCGGGCAAGACGCTGTTGGTCCATGCGGACGAAGGTTTCGGCGATACACTGCAATTCGCAAGATTTCTGCCGGCCGCGCAACAAGCCAGCGGCGCGCGGATGATACTCCGTTGCCAACGTGGCCTCTGCGAATTACTACGTAGCGTCGCCGGAGCGGAACAGGTCGTCGCCGATGGTGAGTTCGTTCCCAGTTGCGATGCACACATTCCGCTGTTGAGTCTGCCGGGGCTGTTGGGTGTGACCTACCAGACGCTGCCGTGCGATGTTCCGTATCTACGCGCCGACGACGGAAAACCCTATGACGACTTCATTGACATCAATGCACTGAACTTCGGAATTGTCTGGCAGGGAAACCCGGCGCAGCCGCGGGACTTCGCCCGTTCCTGCCCGCTGGCGGAATTCGCGCCGCTCGCGGGAATACCGGGCGTGCGGCTGATCAGCCTGCAAGTCGGGGCCGCCGGCCGGCAACAACTGGCCGATGTTGATTTTCGAGAGAAAATCATCGATGCGGCGGATGCGCTGACCGATTTTTCTCAGACGGCCGCGCTGGTCGGGCGACTGGACCTGGTGATCACCGTCGACACGGCCGTCGCGCATTTGGCCGGTGCGCTGGGCGCCCCGGTTTGGACGCTGCTTTCACACACACCCGATTGGCGCTGGCTGCTGGAGCGCAGCGACTCGCCGTGGTACCCCACGATGCGATTGTTCCGGCAACCGGCCTGGGGAGATTGGCGGAGCGTGATGGAAGACGTGGCCGCCGAACTAAAGCAGGTTGTGAAACAACGCCGCGGAACCTCTTAATGTTTGACGAATCGGAACAACTCCTGCTGACGCAGGTGCTGGCCAACTATGCGGCGCATTACCAACCGACCGAGACCGTGCCGGTCCAGCAGGCGGGTTTTAGCGGCGCACGGATTTGGAAATTGACGGCGCCGGCTGGAGCGTTTGCGCTGCGACAATGGCCCGCTGCCGGATTAGAACGCGACCGTCTGATTGGGCTGCATCAACTGTTGCGTCACATCTGCGACCACGGTACCACCCACGTCTCCTGTCCGGTCCCAGCTCTAAACGGCTCGACATTGGTGAGCGAGGGAGGACATCTTTGGCAGTTAGAACCGTGGTTGCCGGGCGAGGCAAACTATCATGCGGCTCCGTCGAATGCCAAGTTAACAGCGGCATTGCGAGGATTGGCCGAATGGCATCGCGGGGCGGCGACGTTCCGACCGGGGGACGCTCATCGCCGCTGGTTCGCGAGATATGCCGCTGCCGCGTCGCCGGGAATCGCGGAGCGGCTGCAATTGATTCTCGACTGGAATGCGCCGCGGATCGATAAAACCACCGAATCGGTGCGCCGCGTTCCTTGGCCGGAGTTCCGCGAAGCTGCTCTGCCGCTGCTGGCCGCGTTTCAAAAATGCGCGCCGGCGATTGCCGACGAACTGCGCCTGGCATCCGGCATCCGCTATCAACTGCAACCGTGCCTGCGGGATGTCTGGCACGATCATCTACTCTTCGTGGGGGATGAAGTGACGGGGATTATCGATCCCAGTGCCTGCAGCAGCGAAACCGTGGCGACGGACATCGCGCGGTTGGTGGGGAGTCTGGTCGGCGATGACCGCGGCGGATGGGAGATAGCTGTCGTCGCCTATCAGACAATCCGTCCGCTCACGGTCGACGAATTGGCGGCCATCGAACTTTTCGACCGCAGCGGTGTGCTGCTCAGCGGGATGACTTGGGTGCGGCGGATCGGCCGTGACGGGGCGATCGTCGCGGAACCGGAGCGTGTCATCGAGCGCATGCGGGTGATTTTGCAGCGGCTGCAGAAGTTGGCAGCGTCAATTGTATAAGCGGCCGGTTTTTCCGCGACCAACATCCGGTTATGATGGACAGCGGCGTGATTTAATCCCCGGTCGGCCGATTTTTTGGAGATGGTTCCCGTGTTTGCTCGAATGTTTGCCCCGCTCATTTTGATTTTGGCCGCGCAGCCAGTGGCGGCACAACAGGTTTTGGTCGAAGCGGAGAGCTTTCCGTCGCACGGCGGTTGGAAACTCGATACGCAGTTCATCGACACGATGGGCTCCCCCTATCTGTTGGCACACGGGCTGGGACGACCGGTGCGGGATGCGGTGACCGAGGTCGAGTTTCCCGAAACGGGCGAATACCGCATGTTCGTCCGCACGCTGGATTGGGTCGCCCGTTGGAAAGCCCCCGGCACGCCGGGGCGATTTCAGGTGCTGATTGACGGTCAGCCGGTCGAGACTACCTTCGGCACCGAAGGGGCCGACTGGGCATGGCAGGACGGCGGCATGGTGGAAATCAAAAACAAGAAGACCAAAATCGCACTACACGACCTGACCGGGTTCGACGGCCGCTGCGATGCGATCTTTTTCACGAAAACCGACGAGCCGCCCCCCAACGAATCGAAAATCCTGCCGAAGTGGCGGTGCCGGTTGTTGGACGTCCCCGAAGAACCGATCGAAAAATCGGGATACGACCTGGTGGTGATCGGCGGCGGCTATTCGGGGATGGGAGCCGCCCTCTCCGCCGCACGCATGGGGTGCAAGGTCGCGCTGATTCAAAACCGTCCGGTATTAGGGGGCAACGGGTCGAGTGAAGTTCGCGTCTGGTCGCAAGGCCTGATCCGCCGCGGGCGCTATCCGCGGATCGGCGAGATCGTGGAAGAGTTCGCCGACAAAGCCAAGAAATCGCCCGGCACGTATGAGGAATTCGAAGACGCCAAGAAGGAAGCGATCATCCGCGCCGAACCGAACATCGATCTATTCCTGAACCACCATGCATATCGCGTGCACAAAGAGGGCAAACAGATTACCGCCGTCGATGCCTTCGACACGCGCAGCGGGGCGCAGAAGCGGTTAGCCGGCCGGCTTTTCGCCGACTGCACGGGGCACGGCACGATCGGATTTCTGGCCGAAGCGGATTGGGAAATGACGCCCGACGGCCGCATGGGAATGAGCAACATGTGGGCCTGGGACGAGGGGAAAGAACCGGTCACGTTTCCCGAAACCCCGTGGGCGTTGGACCTCAATATGCAGGACTTTCCCTATCCCCGCGACCACCACGGTCAATGGTTTTGGGAGAGCGGTTTCGACAAAAACCCCATCGGCGGGGCGGAGGCGATTCGGGACTGGAATCTCCGCGCGGTTTACGGCGCGTTCAACGCGATGAAAAACCGCGACGGTGCGGACAAGCACCGGACGGCGTTTTTGACCTGGATCGCCTACATCGGCGGACCCCGCGAATCGCGGCGGCTGATGGGGGACGTGGTACTCACCCAAGAAGACATCGTCGACAAACGGCAATTCCCCGACGGCTGCGTGCCGAGTACCTGGTCGATCGATTTGCACTATCCCAAGAAACAGTATGCGGAGAAGTTTCCCGACAACCCATTCATCTCCGTCGCCGTTCACGATCGGCGGATCGACCGCGGTTACGGCTACCCGGTGCCTTACCGTTGTTTTTATTCGCGCAACATCGAGAACCTGTTCATGGCGGGCCGCTGTATCAGCGTGACGCACGAAGCGCTAGGAACCACGCGGGTCATGAAGACTTGCGGCATGATGGGTGAGGTGGTCGGCCGCGCCGCCAGTTTATGCACGCTCTTGGGCTGCACGCCGCGACAGGTGTACCAGGAGCATTGGGAGGCGATGACCGATCTGCTGCAGTTGCCCGGCAAAGCCCGCCGGGAGACGGTGAACGGCGAGATCGTGATCCCCGACGACGCGCTCGCGCTGGCCGGCCCCTTCGGACCGATGACCGGCTTGGACCCCGCGGAGCTGGAGGGCATCGTCGTCGACGACAAACAGGCGGATAAGACCGGCGATTGGACCGTGGGGGAAGGCCTCAAGGGATACGTCGGTTGGAATTATCTGTATACGACGAAGGATGCCAGCATCCGCTTCAACCTGGACGTTCCCAAAAGCGGCAAATACGACGTCCGCATCGCCTATCAGCCGCACGAAAACCGCGCCAAACGGGCTCCCGTGACAATTGCCGCCGGTGATAAACAACAGACCGTGCGCGTAAACATGACGGAAAAACCGCCGTTGGAGAACGGGTTCATCTCGCTGGGCAAATTCGACTTTGCCAAGGGGGAAAAGAACTTCGTCGAGTTAACGACCGACGGCGCCGGCGGGTGCGTGCATGCCGATGCCGTGCAAATTGTGCGGATGGACTGATGAGCGGTTCCCGCGGAACTGGCGGCAGGCGCCGCGTCATTGTGCATGCAGTGCGGTTGGCACTTTTTGCCGCGATTGTGGTGTTGATTCACCGGCAGTACGCCCGGCTCACCGCCGCCAAACTCTCGCAGCCGCAAGCGCCGATCGATATTTCGCTGGTTCATCGCTTTTTTCCCACAGCGGATTCCCTCGATGCCGACGGTAAGGAACAAATTGTCCGTGATGCCTCAGGCGACCGTCTGGGATCGGTGCTGCAAACGTCGCCG